>NZ_CP045696.1:1352500-1492500 GCF_009676955.1 Sodaliphilus pleomorphus
AGAAGGCCAAGCACTATCTCGAGGCCAACGACGGGGCCGGCAACACCTTCAAGGCCACGGCCAAGCCTGTGCTCATAGGCACCGCTGTGGCAGGCGCCACCACCATGATATTCTCGCTCATCCTCATGATACAGCAGACGCTGCAGGCCAGCTACAACATCGACTCGGCCAAGGAGGTGCTCAACCTCCTCAACCCCTATGCCATACTGGGCTTCATCCTGGGCGGCTGCGTGGTGTACTGGTTCACCGGCAGCTCGATGCAGGCAGTGACCACCGGCGCCAACCGCGCCGTGGCCTTCATCAAAGACAACATCAAGCTCGATGCCAATGCGCCCAAGAAGGCCGACATCAGCAAGTCGCAAGAGGTGGTGAAGATATGCACCGAGTATGCCCAAAAGGGAATGATCAACATCTTCATCTCTATATTCTGCTTCGCCCTGGGCTTTGCATGCCTGTCGTCGCCCGAGAGCATCATAGGCGGCCCCAACGCCACGTGCCTCTTCATCAGCTACCTGGTGTCGATAGCCGTGTTCGGCTTGTTCCAAGCCGTGTTTATGGCCGATGCAGGCGGTGCCTGGGACAATGCCAAGAAGATCGTCGAGGTCGACCTCGAGGCCAAGGGCACCCCGCTGCACGACGCCACCGTGGTGGGCGACACCGTGGGCGACCCCTACAAGGACACGAGCTCGGTGGCCCTGAACCCCATCATCAAGTTCACCACGCTCTTTGGCGTGCTGGCCATGGAGATCGCCATCAGCGACAGCTTCCGCGACGTGGCGCCCTACTTTGGCATCGCCTTTGTGCTCATAGGCCTCTACTTTGTGTACCGGTCGTTCTACAAGATGATGTCCAAAGACCACAACAAGGATTAATCGCGTGCATTGGCCCAAGCAGGGGTTGATGCAACCATAGTTACAACTGCCGGGCGAGTCGCACTGTGCCGACCGGCCCGGCAGTTCTAATTGTGAGCTGCATTGCTGCAAGTTCCCATTTCCGGCACACGACAGTCACACTTTTTACCTGTGCATTAAGAAGAAAATGGCTACATTTGCACCGCAACTTTTCAATCAAGTAAAAAAAATGAACACTGCACCACTCGTCACTGTCATCGTCCCGGTTTACAACGTTGCGGGCTACCTGCCGCAATGCCTCAAGAGCATTGTGGAGCAAACCTACACCCGCCTTGAGATACTGGTGGTGGACGACGGCAGCACCGACAAGAGCGGCAGCATTGCCGATGAGTGGGCGCTCATGGACGAGCGCATCAAAGTGGTGCACAAGCCCAACGGCGGCTTGAGCGACGCCCGCAACGCGGCACTCGACGTGGCCCGGGGCGACTACATCACCTGCATCGACAGCGACGACTATGTGCACACCAGCTATGTCGAGCACCTCTACAAGGCCCTCACGGCCACCCAGGCCGACATCGCCGTGTGCCAGTGGGTCGACTTCGCACAGGGCAACGCCCCCAAGACCGCGCCGCTGCCCGAGCCGCCCGTCTACAAGCCGTATAGCCAGGACGAGGCCATCAAGGCCGTGTTCTACCAGCAAGGGCTCACCCACTCGGCCTGGGGGCGCCTCTACAAGCGTAGCCTCTTTGAGGGCACACGCTACCCCAAGGGCATGCTCTACGAGGACCTGGCCATAGCCTTCGACCTGCTGCTCAAGACCGGCAAGGTAGTGAGAGTCAGCGACACGCTCTACTACTACCGCCGCCGCAGCGACAGCATCACAGGCACCTTCTCGCCCAAACGGGGCCAGGTGCTCGACATTCTGGAGGGCTTGGAGAAGCGCGTGAGCCTCGAGGCCCCGCGCTACCTGCCGGCAGTGAGAAGCCGCCTGCTCAGCGCCAGCTTCAACATGCTGCGCCTCATGCCGCCTTGCGACCCAAGGTATCTCGACCTGTCCTACCGCAGCTGGAGCAACATCGTGCGCCTGCGCGACAGCTGCCTGCGCGACGTGCACGTGCGGGCCCGCAACAAAGCCGCCATTCTCATCTCCTACATGGGGCAGGCAGCACTCATCAGGGCCATCAACGGCAAGTAGCAACACTGAGCGAAATGCACAGCCCTGAAAGGACATTTGTCGACAAAATTAGTCAATTAGTAGAATAGATTTTGAATTGTCGCAATTATTTCATTATTTTGTGTGCAGCAAAGAAGACAAACGAAGTTTTTCATTTAAGATTGTTTTAGGCTTGTTTATTTCTATACATATTATTCCAAATTGTTAAGTATTGTCCAGAATCCTCATTTAAGACCGAAAAACACATCAAAAGGGGCCGAAGTGATTTGGCCCCTTTTTTATAGCCGATTGCGCTTGCAACACAGTTGCAGCAAAAAAGGATGAAAAACTCTCGCTTTTTTTTATTATCTTTGCCGCCGTGAAGCAGCGCAGGCCACAGCAACACGGCAACGACGTTTTTATACTATAAACTATATAAGTTTTATGAATACAATAGAAATTTCGATACCCAATCTTGAGACACTTCCCGAAGCCGCCCGGCAGTTTATGAGCCACATGGGCGACTACACGGTGTATGCCTTCTACGGAGCGATGGGCGCCGGCAAGACCACCTTCATCAACGCCTTGTGCAAGGAGCTGGGCGTGGAGAGCGACGCCACGGGCAGCCCCTCGTTTGCCATCATCAACGAGTATCGCAGCGACACCACGGCCGAGCTCATCTACCACTTCGACTGCTACCGCCTCGAGAAAGAGGAAGAGGCCGAGGACATAGGGGCCGAGGACTACTTCGACAGCGGCGCCCTATGCCTCATCGAGTGGCCCGAGCGCATCGAGGGGCTGCTCCCCGACGACACCGTGCGTGTCGACATCGTCGTGAACGAGGCCGACGACAGCCGCACGCTCAAGATGACCCTGCCCGAGGAGGAGGGCACGCATGCCTAAATACATCAAGCTTGCCGAGACCAAGTCGACCAACACCTACCTCAAGCGCATGGCGGCGCTGCTGCCCTCGGGCACAGTCATCTACACCTACCGGCAGACGGCCGGGCGCGGCCAGAAAGGCAACAGCTGGGAGAGTGAAGACGGCAAGAACCTCACCTTCTCGATGCTGCTCAAGCACCCCGGCATTGAAGCCAAGCGCCAGTTCTACATGAGCGAGGCCGTGTCGCTGGCCGTGGCCGAGATGCTGAGCCATTACACCGAGGGCATCAGCATCAAGTGGCCCAACGACGTGTACTGGGCCGACCGCAAGATGTGCGGCATGCTCATCGAGAACTCGCTGGACGCCGACGGCGGTATCGAGTACTCGATACCTGGTGTGGGCATCAACATCAACCAAGAGCGCTTTTTGAGCGACGCCCCCAATCCCGTGTCGCTCAAGAACGTGACGGGCCGCGACTACGACCTCGAGGCACTGCTGCACAAGGTGTGCGAGCGCATCGAGGCCGAGTGCAGCATGCTTGCACATGCCACCCAGGCCCAGCTCGACGCCTTGCACCGGCGTTACCTCGACAGGCTGTACCGCAACGACGGCCAGCTCCACACCTGGGAGCTGCCCGACGGCTCTCGGTTCCAGGCCAGCATTGCCGGCGTTGCCCCCGACGGCATGTTCACCCTGCAGCGCCCCGACGGCACCCAAGCCAGCTACGCCTTCAAGCAGGTGAAACACGTGGTGGGCCAAGCCACGCTTTGATCCTGGCCGCGGTCCTGGGCATGAGTGAAAAGACAAAAAAATCAAAAAGTATATAATAAAACAGCACACAATGATGAGAATTGCAGTATACTGCTCGTCGCGCGATCATCTTGCGCCCCAATATGAAAACGCTGCCACAGCCCTGGGCCAGTGGATAGGCAGCCATGGCTACACGATGGTGTACGGCGGTGTGAAAAGCGGCCTGATGCACACCGTGGCCCAAGCCGCCCACGAGAGCGGAGGCAAGCTGCTGGGCGTGGTGCCGGCGCGCTTCGTCGAGCGCACCGACCCCCTTGTAGACCGCGTGATCAATTGCCACGACCTGGGCGACCGCAAGACCATCATGATGGACAATGCCGACCTCTTTGTGGTGCTGCCCGGCGGCCTGGGCACCATCGACGAGTGGATAAGCACGCTCTCGCAGCTCATCGTCAACGACGGCGACCGCCGTAGCATTGTCGTGGTCAACATCGACGGCATCTACGACCACCAGCTGGCACAACTCGAGGCAACGGCACACTCGGTATTTGCCCGCGGTAAGCACATCGACATGTCGATTGCCGTCGACAATATTGAAGAAATGAATGTTCAACTCGAAAAAGTAAGTAATGACTATGAAAAGTAAAATCTACACCCTCACCGGCGACAACGGCACGACCAGCCTCATAGGCGGCCAGCGTGTCGACAAGGACGACGTGCGCGTCGAAGCCTACGGAACCATCGATGAGCTCAATGCCAACATAGGCCGGCTGGCCCATGTGAGCAAGCTGCAGCAATGGCAAGTCGACATCATCCACAAGATTCAGAACAAGCTCTTCAACATAGGTGCCTACCTGGCCACCCCGAGCGATGGCAAGGCGCCTGTGCCTGGCCTTGCCGACGACGACGTGAAAGAACTCGAGGCCCGCATCGACGAGATCGACGTCCAGCTGCCTCCCCTGCACGGCTTTGTGCTGCCGGGCGGCAGTCTCACCGCAACCCGCTGCGACATATGCCGCACCGTGACCCGCCGGGCCGAGCGCCGCGTGGTCACGCTCGCCAAGCAAGTCTACGTCGACCCGCTGGTGTTGCGCTACCTCAACCGCCTGAGCGACTTCTTCTTTGTGTTTGCCCGCTTCAACAACATCAACGAGCAAATCGAGGAACTCTACTGGGACAAGAACGCATAGCATCTCGACAAGCGAGACTGCGCAACCTGAAGGGGGCGGGCCTGAATCTCACATTCAGGCCCGCCCCTGCTGCTTGAGACCGAAAGCAGCCGTTTTGCAAGATTTAACAGTGAGAAGTGGCCAAACGACGCAATTTGTGGGCGCAAACATGCCCTGGTTTTAAAATATAGTATTATTTTTGCCGAAAATTTCAGAAAACGTATTTTTTATTTTACGACGGAGGAAAACACTATGTATTGGACACTTGAATTAGCAACCAAGCTTGAAGACGCGCCCTGGCCTGCTACCAAGGACGAACTCATAGACTATGCTATGCGCAGCGGAGCGCCCATGGAGGTGATCGAGAACCTTCAGGAAATTGAAGACGAGGGTGAGACCTACGAGTCGATCGAAGACATATGGCCCGACTATCCTACCAACGACGATGATTTCTTCTTCAACGAGGACGAGTATTGAGCCCGCCACGCGCGGCAACACTTGCACGCCTACATAAGAGACTTTCAAGCAAGGCACACATAAGATGGGGATTGCTGCCGCCGCACAGGCACAGCTTCCCCATTTCTTTTTTCCACTCCACAAGCGGCCGGGCGCCACATTTTCTCCTACACCGAGGCCGCATCCCGTAGCTACCTTTGCAGCAAGAAAAACACACTACCCTCACACATGAACAAAAGCCAAAAAGCCATGAAGTATTTCACACTCGACGAGCTCACCCGCTCGCGCACTGCCACCCGCCTGGGCATCGACAACACCCCCACTACCGAAGCGACAGCCTGCCTCAAGCTCCTGGTCGAGCACGTGCTCGACCCCCTGCGCCAGGCCTGGGGGCGACCCATCGCAGTCACAAGCGGCTACCGCTGCCCGCAGCTCAACAAGGCCGTGGGCGGTGTGCCCGGCAGCCAGCACCTGCTGGGGCAGGCTGCCGACATCGTTGCCGGCAGCCCGCGCGACAACGCCCGCCTCTACAAGCTACTGCAACAGCTGCGCCTGCCCGTTGACCAGGCCATCGACGAGTACGGCCACCAGTGGCTGCACGTGTCCTACGGGCCACGCAACCGCCGCAGCTATTTCTCGATCGACAACTAAAAACACACATCTTCATCACCACCATCATGAACAACAACACTGCAATACTGCATGCAGCCTTTGCGGCCTGGAACGCCGCAAGCCACCTGCGCACGCGCCGCGAGCGCAACAAGCGATTCACCTATGGCGACCAGTGGGGCGACACGTCGCTCGACTCCAGCGGCCGCCGCATCAGCGACTGGGACCGCTACAACAAGGAGGGGCACCCACCCATCACCAACAACGTGCTGCGGCAACTGGTAAAGAGCATCGTGGGGCGCTTTCGCTCGCAGTATCTCGACAAGTCCACGCAACAAGGGGGCGGCAAGCCAGCCGGCACCGCCGAGCTCGACGAGCTCGACGCCCGCCTGCTCGAGGAGTTTCTCATCTCGGGCGTGTGCCTGCAACGCGTCGACCTGGTGCACGACCTGCTCGAGAAGCACACGCAGGTGAGCAACGTGAACGTGAACCGCTTCTTTATCAACACCATTGCCGACCCGCTGGCCCGTGATTGCGAGATTGTGGGCCAAGTGCACGACCTGAGCGTGGCTGCACTCATCAAGCAGGTGGCCGCCGGCTCACGCCGCAAGGCGGCCTGGGTGAGACGCCTCTACAGCGAGGATGTGGAGGCGCGCACCGCCAGCCTGGTCACCGCCCTGGGGGCCGACTCGCAGAGCGGCACCCACTTCTGGTACTGCCCCACCGGCAAGTGCCGCGCCATCGAGGTGTGGACACTCGAGAGCCACGAGGTGCTCACGTGCCACAACCGCGCCACCTCGCAGGTATTTGTGGCCCCGCTCGGCCAGCTCAAGAAGTTGAAGAGCAACCCCGACATGAGCGTGAACTGGGACATCGCCACCACCTGGCACTGCCGCTGGTTCTCGCCCATGGGCGACCTGCTGGCCGAGTACGACTCGCCCTACCGCCACGGCAGCCACCCCTATGTGATGCGTTTCTACCCGCTCACCGATGGCGAGATACACAGCTTCATCGAGGACATGATCGACCAGCAGAAGCTCGTGAACCGCTTGGTGACAATGGTCGACCACGTGATGAACTCCAGCGCCAAGGGTGTGCTGCTCTATCCCGAGAACGCCATGCCCGACGGCTTCACCTGGAGCCAGGTGCGGCAGGTGTGGCGCAGCTGCGACGGCGTGTTGCCCTATAACCCGCAGCTGGGCGAGGCCAAACCCGAGCAAATCTCGGCCAACAATACCAACTTCGGGGCCTACCCCATGATCGAGCTGCAACTCAAGATGCTCGAGCACATATCGGGCGTATCGGGGGCACTGCGCGGCCAGAACGTGGACACACGAGGCAGCTCCACCCTCTACCAGACACAGGCCGATAATGCCGCCATAGCCCTGGCCGACATCTTCGACACATTCAACGCCTTCCGCCAGAGCCGCCAGGCCAAGCTCGCCCGGTTGTGACAGGCAAGAGAGAAATGCAGCCGCCGGGACACTACTTGCCGTAGGAGTTTTTCTTGCGGTAGTTGTTGGGCGAGTCGCCCAAGTGCTTTTTCACGTATTTTCCAAAAAACGAAAGATTGTCGAAGTTCATCTCCGTGGCAATCTCCTTGATGCTCATGTCGCTGTACTGCAACAGCTGCTTGATGCGCCCGGTGATCGAGGCCGTGATGAGCTCGCTTGCCGTCTGGCCGCACTTCTGCGTGCAAATGCTGGTGAGATACTTGGGCGACACACACAGCAGGTTGGCAAAGTGCTGCACGCTGCGACTGTTGGTCTCATTGGCCGCCAGCAGCAGCACAAAGCGGCGAAAGAGCCTGTCGCCCTGCCGCAAGATGGTAGCCTCGCTGTCGCTCACATGCCTGGAAATGCTTGAAAGCAAGTCGAGCGAGAAACTGCGCAAGAGGTCGAGCATCGTCTCGCGGCCGTAGTTGATCGACGGATGCTCGATTTTGAACATGGCCAGATCATAATATTTCACCATGAGTTCCAACTCCTCGTCGTCAAACTTGACGATGGGGTTGCCCGAAATCTTCATGAGGCCTTCAAAGATGGTCTTGTTGATAATGTTGATGTCAAAACTGGTCGACAGCGCGATAATCTTGCACATGAAGTCCTCGTCGGGCTTCAAGTCGCTCAACACACTGTTGACACTCACAAAGAGGGCGTCGCGAGCCTCGACAACATAGGCCACATTGTTGAGCTTGAGCTGCAGCGTGCCCGACTGGCAAAACACAAAGGCCACAAAGTTGACCTTGAAGGTGACTTGCAGGGCAGCGATCGACTTCACATTGTCGGCAAAAGCTATCTCGCCGTCAAAGTACTTGACACTGTCGGGCATCTTCACCACATCGCTCAACGAGAATTCTTCAATTTCATTCAGTTTTATCATGAGTGGTCAATTTCTTGCTATATGCAGGACAAAAATAGTCAAAATCTCGCAATTTCACACTTTGGTCACTCAAAATTTCCTTGCCATTTCATGGCCCGCTAAAAGTCGAAACCCAAGCCCACGCGCACGTTCATGTTGATATCGTGCTCGCTGCGCAGCGTCTTGAGCGGGAGGCGGTTGAAATAGTGGGTAAACTTGGGCTCGACAAAGATGGCCACATGGTCGGCAAGCGAGTATTGTACCCCAAGCATGCCGCTGCCCGACCACTGGGCTCGGCCCACATGCACGTGCTCGCTGCCAAACTTGGCCTTGGTCACCCACTCGACCATGCCCTCGGCGCCCACATAGGCCGAGAAATGCCTGTAGCTGGCAAAGTGCCACCTCAGTCCCACGGGCAGCCCCACCAGCTGCACCACCTGCCCGCAGGTTTCGCCGTTGAGCCGGTTGGTCACATCGCTCGAGTAGCTGCTGAAGCTGCCGCCCACCGTGGCCTCAAGGCCGTAGTCGAGCATCTTGCCCACCGTGAAGCCCACCACAATCGGTATCTTGTGCTTGTAGTCGTAGCTTGGTGCCGCGCTGGCTGCCAGCAGCATCGTGTTGTAGGTCATGGCATCGGGGGGCATACTGCGACCCATGCCGCCGCTGCCGGCCATCATCACGCCCATGCCGTAGACCTGGGCCGTGAGGCCGGTGTCGTCGCCACTGGTACCAGTGGTGAAACCGCCATAACCGGCCCACTTCGAGTTCGAGGCCGCGCCCGTTGCAACAGCAGCATTGTGCCGGGCATCTTGCCCAGTCTCGTTGCTGGCCAGGAGCGGCTCGCGGCCGGCGGCATCCCTGGCCGTGTCGACTGGGGCAACACTGTCGCGAGCTGGTGCCTGAGTCCACTGTTGCAGTGCTTGCGGTGCTTGAGGCTGCAACGGCACCTCAATCGCACGGTGCCGGGAAAGGTGAGCGCGGGTGGCAGTAGGCCGAGAGGTCTCCACAGGGACAGGCGACGGCTGGGGCACAGGGGCAGGCTGGGCGGCCGCAATGGCAGGTGCCGTTGCAGCAGGAGCCAGGCGGCGGGGCTGCGGCGCCACCAGTGCAGTCACCACGACAATGGCAGCCACCACAGCTGCGGCAGCTGCCGCAACCCACGGCCACAGGCGCCTCGCCAGTGCACGCCGCTGCGGTGCAGCCGCAGGCGAGGCCTTGCCGTCGACACGGCTTGCTATGCGATCCCATGCCTGCTGGTCGACAGGAAGCTCAGCCTGCTGCAACCGGCGGCGCACGGCCTGGATCCAGTCGGTATTGTCAATTTCCTGGTTCATAGTGCATTTCCTTTCTTGCTACATAGTCATTTATCTTGCGGGCCAGCATAGCCTTGGCCCTGGCCAGCTGCGACGACGAGGTGTTGACGCTTATGCCCAGCTCGCTGGCAATCTCGCGGTGAGAATACCCCTCGATGCAATACAGGTTAAACACCGTGCGGTATCCCGTGGGCAGCTCCTCGACAAGCCGCATGAGCTCGGCCAGGTCGAGGCCCTCCACTTCGGCAGGTGTGGGCTCGTCGGCGACGAGGCCTGCCTCGGGCCGCTCGTCGAGGCTCACCGCCTGCAGCATGTGGCGGTTGTCGCGCAAGTAGTTGAGCGACATGTTCACGGCCATGCGGTTGAGCCACCCTCCCAGCGAGCCCTTGCCTCGCCACTTGAACTGGGAGAAGCCGCGCAGGGCGCGCACAAGGGTGTCTTGCAACACGTCTTGCGCCACGTCGCCGCGTCCCACATAGCGCACGATGGTGGCCATGAGACGAGGTGCATAGCTGTCGTACAAGGCACGCTGTGCCTTGGCCTCGCCACGCCTACAACCTGTAGCAATCTCTGCTTCTTCCATTATATTCCGTAATCACTTGCTCACTCGCCTTATAGGAATGTGGCTGTAAAATAATAACACCAGAAGTGCAAATATACTGCATCGAGACCACAAAAAAAAACTGCCAGCCGGGCCTGGCAGCATGCCCACTGGCAAATTTTAAAGTCCTACACCCACAACCCACAACATTTTTTGCTAACTTTGCACCCAAAATCAAAAAGGCTCCAGGCGAGTATATAATTTTTTCAACATTCATCGTAAATAAACAGTAATTGCAATGGAAGAATTTTTCAACAACATAAGCCAGAGCATCATCAAGCTGAGCGACTTCTTGTGCGGCTATCCCGAGTTTTTCCTGCTCATAGGCGGGGGATTGTTTCTCTTCATCTACTCAGGCGGCGTGAGCATCAGGCGACTGCCCTGGAGCGTGCGCGCCCTGCGCCAGAAGCAAGCCAAGAGTGCTGGCAAAGACACAGGCCAGATAAGCTCGTTTCAAGCCCTGATGAGCGCCATAGCGGCCACCGTGGGCATGGGCAACATCGCCGGCGTGGCCATTGCCCTGTCGATAGGCGGGCCGGGCGTGATATTCTGGATGTGGGTGAGTGCCATTGTGGGCATGGGCACCAAGTTCTTTGAGGGCACGCTGGCCATTATGTACAAGGGCCGCGACAGCGAGGGCGTGGTGCAAGGCGGCCCCATGTACATGATCACCCAGGGGCTGGGCAAGAAGTGGAAGCCACTGGCCGTGGCCTTCTCCATATTCGGCCTCGTGGGCACCCTGTGCTTCATGCAGGCCAACCAGCTGGTAGAGTCGATCACCACCGTGTTCACCTCGCCCATGGGCATTGAAAACACGGTGGGGCTGCGCTTCACGCTGGGCGTGGTCATCGTGCTCATTGTGGGCACAGTCATCATAGGCGGCATCAACCGCATTGCCAAGACGGCGGCCAGGGTTGTTCCCCTCATGGTCACCCTCTACCTCATTCTCGTGGTGGTGATCATGGTGCTCAACTACGACCAGGTGCCCGGCGTGTTCAAGCAAATCATCGACGGGGCCTTCCATCCATCGGGCATCGCCGGCGGTGTCGTGGGCATTGCCTTGACTGGCGCCCGCCGTGCAGCCATGGTCAACGAGGCCGGCGTGGGCACCGCCTCGATGATGCACGGCGCCTCGATGAACACCGAGCCCGTGCGCGAGGGGCTTGTAGCCATGATCGCCCCGCTCATCGACTCGGGCATCGTGTGCACGCTCACCTCGATACCCATCATCCTGGCCGGGCAGAACATAGGCACCGGCGAGGTGAGTGGCGGCCTCTACATCGCCCTGGGAGCCTTCGGCCAGCTCCTGCCTCATGTGGGGCAGTACCTGCTCATGATTATCGTGTTTTTCTTCGCCTTCTCCACCATGTTCTCCTACAGCTACTACGGGCAGAAGTGTACCAACTACCTGTTTGGCGCCAAAAACGCCAAGTACTACAACTACTACTACCTGGCCATGATCATTGTGGCCGCAGTCATCAAGCTCGACCTGCTGGTGAGCTGCATGGACCTGGCCTTCTTCCTGATGGCCGTGTGCACCATGTTCACCCTGCTGGCCCTGAGCCCGCGCGTGAAGCGCGAGATGAAAGCCTACTTTGCCCGCCACGAGCAGTAGCGGCACACGCACAAAAAAAGCAACGCCTGCCAAAAATCGTCTCTTGGCGGGCGTTGTTGCATTTAAAGACTGTGTTTCTTTTTCAACAATTTCTTTTCAGGCCTTACGGCCTTTTCTTGCATTTTTGGCCTAACTAAATCTAGTAAATAAAATCAAGTAATGTTTTTCTCTTTGGTCAACCACTGGAAAAATTTATACAAATAATTCTATTCTTCAACCTTGAGTATATTCATGCGGTAAGCCTTTCCTATGAGCTCCGCAGCATTACGTGCTTCCATCTTACGGAGTAGTTGCTTGCGATGATATTCCACCGTATTGGTTGAAATATAAAGCCTCTCCGAGATTTCCTTACTGTTTAGACCACACGACAAGAGCTTGAGCACTTCAAGCTCTCGGGCAGTTAATTCTTGAGTTCGGGCAATCATCAATGTATTAATCTTAATAAATAATTGGAACGCAAAAATAAACCACAATTGTATAATTTCCAAAAAGTTAGAAATCAAAATGCACTACGACGGGCGAAAACTACTATTTTCAGTCGGACAAACTGTCGCTCTGTGTACAAAGTGTTCAGGCTTTCCTTTTTGAGGTGAATTTGGCACAGCATCAATGGTTGCCCGATATGTCCAAATCAGAAATGCCGACCGGTGCAGGACATGGCTTTTTGCCTCTCGCCAATCCGGTTCACTCGATGCCGTATTTCTTCAAAATGGGGAGCAGCTGGCCCCGTAGCGACCTGGCCCAAAGCGTATAGCCATAGTCGTCGGGGTGCACGCCGTCGACACTCGACAGGTGGTCGGGCGGCGTGGCGCTGGGCGTGATATAGTACACGTCGCTGTAGCGGCGGCAGGCCAGGGCCATCATGCTGTCGGCAACAGCAATCTTGGCCGCCTCGAGGCTGTCGGCCTTGAGGTTGAAGTTGCGGCCCTCGCGCCTGATGGTGCGCTGGAACACGAGCGGGATGCCCGGGAGGGCCTGCCGCACCGTCTCGATGAAGGGTAGCAGGCGCTCCCTGATCTCGCCGGGCGAGGGATTGGAGAAGCAGTCGAACAAGAAGGCGTCGACCTGGGCCGCGGCCAGCACGCGGGCAAAATAGGGCTGCAGCTTGCTGTGGCCACTGCACCCCAGGCTCAGCATCTCGAGACCCGTGAGGCGCGACAGCTGGGCCACATAGGTCATGCCGGCGCGGCTCACGCCCGTGCCATGGGTGAAGCTGCTGCCCCACACCCCGATGCGGTGCCTGAAGGGCCGGGGCAGCGGCTCGATGCGGGCGCTGGCCTCGACGGCAATCTGCACCGAGTCGACCTCGGCAAAGAGCGGCAAGTAGAGCAGGCACTCGTGCATCGAGCCGTCCATGTTGGCCACCAGCTCCAAGTCCTCGCCCAGCAGCAGCCGCTGGTCGCTCTTGCAGCCACTGCCGGCATAGCGCCAGGTGCCGTCGCGCCTCACATAGAGGTCGTAGCCGCGGGCGGCGATGCCCGTGGTGTTGACGGGCGACTGGTACTGGCCGTAGACCGTGCGCACATTGATGACACGGCTGTCGGTCTTGAAGGCCACCGCGAGCCCCGCCGACTCTCGCACCTGCAGGTTCTCGGCTCGCGTGAAGCCCTTGAAGCGCACCGTGTCGACGCGGTGATAGGGATTGGGGTTGCCTGGCATGAGCTGGCCGCACAGCGTGAGCGTGCTGGCCTCTACATGCTTGAGCCCCACTGGCCGCGCTGCCCGTGCCGTGACTGCGAGTGCTGCGAGCACGACAAGCAGCACGCATGAGAGTGTGGGTTTGGTCATTGCTGTAAAGATTTATGGGTGTGTAATATGCACACACCCAAAGTTAACAAAAAAATCGGGGAATAGCCTTAGGTGAGGGACAAAAAAAAATTAGGTGTCTCGCGACAACTAATCCTTAAACTTAAAATCTAATACCATGAAAAACCTTGACAAAGGTAGGTATTATATGTTATAAAACATAACCCTTCAACATAAAAATCTTGTAAATTAACACAATTTAAACTCTTGCCTTCACATGGCGGATTCCAGAAGCAAGTGCAAAGTAACGCTATTCTTTCTTTAATCATGTCTTTGGGCTTGCGAAATCTCTTTCTTGGCCTGTTGTTTAATTTTTCGATAATGCCTTGACATATAGCCTTGAAATACCCCTAAAGTCCGTCTTCTTCGGAATATATTGCCTGATGAGCCCGTTCATGTTCTCGATGGCTCCCTTCTCCCACGAGCAGTACGGATGTGCGAAGTAAACTTTCGTGTTAAGTTCCCTCGCATGGATTTCGTGTGCGGCAAACTCCGGCCCGTTGTCTGTCGTTATCGACCTTACAGGCAGACCGCTCTCCCGTATGAGTCGCACCACGGCGTTTGCCAGTGGAACGGCCTGCTTTCCCGTATCGAGTTTCTCCATGAGCATAAAGCTGCTCTTTGGGGGCTTCGCGCCCCCAGCCGCAAGGCAAACCTCCGCGGTGTTTTTCATGGGTTAATGCACCACAGAGTTTTGCACTTCTAATTGGAATTAGCGGTAAAAAGATAAAGAATAAATGTAATTTGTTGATTTTATGATTGTTTTACTTGGTCTATTCAGAAGAATTGAGTAATTTTGCAGCGAGATTCGAGTAAAGTTGCAATAAGAATTGAGTAAAATTTACAATCGTTTTGAGTATGACTTATATACGAAAGCAATATCACACGCTACGGGAGCGCATCCTTGAACCAAGGCACTTTATGCAGATATTGGCAGGACCGAGACAGGTAGGAAAATCCACGCTTGTCGGCCAGGTTCTGGATGACATCTCCATTCCGTATACCTTAGAAGTGGCTGACGCTGTAGATCCTAAGGATAGTGACTGGATTCACCGTGTATGGGAGTCAGCCCGTGCTACGATGCAAATACGTAAAGAGCAGGAGCGTCTGTTGGTGATTGACGAGGTGCAGAAGATTGACAATTGGAGTGAGATGGTGAAACGTGAATGGGATGAAGACTGTCGTCGACATGTGAACTTGAAGGTGGTGCTACTTGGTAGTAGCCGCCTTCTGCTGAAACGGGGAATGACAGAATCGTTGGCCGGACGCTTTGAATTGATTCGACTTGGGCACTGGAGTCTACAGGAGATGAGGGATGCCTTCGGCGTTACGCTTGACCAGTACATTTACTTTGGCGGCTATCCTGGACCTGCAGGCATGATTGATAATGAGAAGCGATGGCGTAAGTATATCAAGGACTCTCTGGTGGCTCCTGCCATTGAGAAGGATGTTATAATGACTTCAAACATCTACAAGCCAGCGTTGATGAAGCAACTTTTTGAGTTGGGATGCGGCTACTCTGCCGAAATACTGTCGCTGACCAAGCTAATGGGTCAGTTGCAGGATGCCGGAAATGTGACCACGCTTGCGGCCTACTTAGATATCCTTGATGAATGCGCCCTTCTGACGGGCCTGCAGAAATATGCTAATGACGATGCACGTAAGCGTGGCTCCGTGCCAAAATACCAGGTATATAACAATGCTCTGCTGACGGCCTACAAAGGCCATTCGTTCCTTGCTGATCGGACGGACACAAAACTTTGGGGACGATGGGTAGAGAGTGCGGTTGGAACACACATCCTGAGTATGGCAGAGGAACTGGACTACAAGGTGTATTATTGGCGTGAGCCGTCAAGAAGTAAAGACAAGAGTGACAAAGAGGTAGACTTCATTATAGATAACGATGGTGAGTTGACAGCTATAGAGGTGAAAAGCGGTCGTCGCGGAATGAACTCTGGGTTGCCAGCTTTCGTAGAAGCATTCCATCCCAAACGGGCTTTTATCGTAGGTACGGGCGGTGTTTCTTTGGAGGATTTCCTGAGTTGTGATATTGAAAGTCTGCTTCATCAGGAGTAATTGTAGCGGAAAAGTTATATTTGTTTCTGTTGTAGCGACAGTAACTATTTGAATAATAGCGTTTTTACTGACAGATGAGAGTTTCGCTACATCGCTACAAGAAAAAATGGCCGAAACTAATATGATATAACCAACGAGAATTTTTGTTCCAACGAGAATCTCAACATTAGTTTTTTTCTTTCGGCTTCCCTACTTATAAAAATATCTCCCTGTGTATTAAGCAGCAAGGAGATATTTTACTTGAAATGTTTACTTGATAACCTGATTCCCCGTGGGCCAAGTGGCTTTTTCTGTCGGCTTCTTTTTGTTCTGCGCCATGACACCCACTAATTTGTGCGGAATGTACATTTCCTCTAGATAAGTCATATCCTCTTCTGTCAGTTTCAGGTCGAGGGCAGCTACAGCTCCGTCGATGTGGTGCAATTTTGTGGCTCCGACTACGGGCGACGCAACTTTGCGCAAAAGCTCCCTTCTCCCACGTGCAGTACGGATGTGCGAAGTAAACTTTCGTATTAAGTTCCCTCGCAATGATTTCGTGTGCGGCAAACTCCGGCCCGTTGTCTGTCGTTATCGACCTTACAGGCAGCCCGCTCTCCCGTATGAGTCGCACCACGGCATCTGCCAGTGGAACGGCCTGCTTTCCCGTATCAAGTTTCTCCATGAGCATAAAGCCGCTCTTTGGGTGCTTCGCGCCCCCAGCCGCAAGGCAAACCTCCGCGGTGTTTTTCATGTATTATGCACCTCAGAGTTTTGCACTTCTAATTGGAATTAGCCCATCACCACTGCCCATGCCAGGCCGTGCAACGGGAATAAAAATCATGCACCTTGCCCGCTGAATGCCGGGCATGCCGGCCTGCAGGCAAGGTGCAGCAATGTGGCAGTGCGAGCCCCACGGGTCATCGGTTGCGGCGGCTCTTCTTCTTCGACGACTTTTCCTCGTCGTCGCTCGAGCTGCTGCGCTTAGAGCGCTTTTTCTTGCTCGAGGCCTCGTCGTCGTTGTTTTTCCTCGACTTGCGGCTCTTGGTGGCCTTCGACTTCTTCTTGACGGGGATGTTCACCGTCTGGCCGGGCTCGATGTGGTTGCCCTTGATCTTGGGGTTGGCCTTCTTGAGCTCATCGACGGTCATGTCGTTGTTGCGGGCTATGCGCTCGAGCGACTCGCCACGCTTCACCTCGTGTGCGTCCATCTTGGGTTCATCGTCCTGCTGGCGGGCTCTGCTGCGGCGGCTCTTCTTCTTGGATGAGGTCTCTTCGCCATCGTCGCCTCGCGAGGCCTTGCGGCTGCGCGAGCGCTTGCTGCCGGCCTGCTCCTGCTCGTCGTCGTGGGCTGCCTTGCGGGCACGGGCCTTCTTGATCGACGACGACTTTGAGCTCTCGGCCTCGTCGTCGCGAGCTTGCTTGCGCGAGGCCTTTTTCTTGCTGCCATCGTCTTGCGAGGCCTTGCTTTCTTGCTCGGTCTTGCGCGTGGTCTTGTGGCCGGTCGCCTCGCTGTCGTCGCTGCTGCGCGACGACTTGTGGCTGTAGCTCTCGCTGATTTCACGGGTCACCTCGTCGTCGATGCTGTAGGAGCCGGCATAGGGCGTATAGGTGCCGCTTGCCGAGCTGCTGGCCACCGGGGTGGCGGCAACCGGAGCGGGAGTGGGTTGCGGCTGCGCAGCTTGTGCAGGCTGTGCGGGCTGCGATGGCGCAGCAGCAGCCTTCTGGGCCACATCGGGCACCTTGAGCACCTGGCCGCGGCTCACGTGGCGGCGCGTGAGGCTGTTGAGCGTCATGAGCTGGTCGACGCTGATGCCGAAGCTGCTGGCCACGCTCTCGATATCCTCGCCACGCTTCACCTTGTAGTATTTGGTGGCAGCGGCATCGGCCACTGGTGTGGCGGCCGGCTGTGCGGCAGCAGCTTGCGTAGCAGGCTGTGCGGCAACCGCTTGCGTGGCCGGCTGTGCGGGAGCTTGCATCGTGGGAGCCGAGTAGCCGTAGTTGTTGGCCGTGGGAGCGTCGTTGGGCGTGCCGGGTTCACGCACATCGCGGGCGGCATACAGGTCGGGGCGGTAGCTGTTGATGCTGTCTTCGACCAGAATGAAGCTGTACACCTGCTGCGAGGGCAGGGCCAGCGTGTAGGGGCGGGCATCGCCAGGTATCACGTCGTGGCGATACTGGGGGTTGAGGATGCGTATTTCATCGATGGGAATGTTGAGCACCTTGCTTATCTGCGCAAAGTTCAAGCGCTGGTTCACCTTCACGGTGTCGATGAGCAGGGGCTTGGTGGCCAGGCTGGGACTTATGTTGTGCTCCTTGTAGTAGTGCATCACATAGGTGGCCGCGATGAAGGCGGGCACATAGCCGCGGGTCTCACGGGGCAAGTAGTTGTAGATTTCCCAAAAGTCGGGCTTGGCCGAACCGTCGCCGGCGCGCAGCAGGGCCTTGTTCACATTGCCAGGACCGCAGTTGTAGGCAGCGATGGCCAGCGACCAGTCGCCGTAGATATCGTAGAGCTTCTTGAAATAGTCGGCCGCGGCATCGCTTGAGCGGTAGGGGTCGCGACGCTCGTCGACGAGCGAGTTCACCTCGAGGCCCTGGTTGCGTGCCGTTTCGAGCATAAACTGCCACAAGCCCGAGGCGCCCACGGGCGACACGGCATTGGGGTCGAGGGCGCTCTCGATGACGGGGATGTACTTGAGCTCGAGAGGCATGCCGCGCTTTTCAAGTGCCTGCTCAAAGATGGGCATGTAGTAGGGGCTCATGCCCAGCATCTCGGCTACGAGTGTGCGCTCGCGGTGGGTGTAGCGCTCGATGTAGGACTTTACCACCTGGTTGAAGGGCAGCTCGATGCCACTGGGTATGGTCTTGAGGCGGGAGATATAGGTGGCGTCGCTCACGTCGCCGGGATCCTTGTTTTCCACGTCCTTGTCGAGCACGGCGTAGTTTTGCAAGTACCAGTTCTTCATGAGCTCCTGCGTGTTGGTCTCAAAGCTGTAGGGGAACTGGATGTTGTCGTCGGTGATCGACTCCTTGAGCGAGAGAATCGACTTGTGGGGGGCTGCCACTGCCGAGAGGGCCACAAGGGCCACGACTATCAATGACTTGATTCTGTATTTCTTCATGTTGCTAAACGTAATCTTAAAAGTTAAAGCCCAGGTGCATGCCCAGCGAGGGCCATCGGCTCAGTTGCGGGGCCGCGATGGCCGCGGGGCCCACGTTCATCGTCAGGTTGTCGCTGATGTCGAAATGGGCCAGCGAGGCATCGACATAGGCATCGACGATGTTGATCAAGTACACAGCCACAATGCTGATGATGCATATCTCCTTGTAACGGCGATAATAGTTCTTCTTGTTTTTGAGCGTTTTCTTAAGCCAGTCGATGTCGAGGTCGCTCTCTTTCACCGTGGGCGGGAAAAAGTCCATGTAGCTCTTGGTGCCGGGGTCGCTGTCCATCAAGTCGCGGTAGCCCTTGGTGTAGTCGTTGAGCATGCGGTTGTTCCATGAGGTGGCATAGGTGAGGCCCACAAAGGCACCCACCACGATGGGCAGCTTCCAGTAGCGGTGGTTGTAGATCTGGCCCAGGCCGGGGCACAGGGCCGAGAGCCACATGGCACGCATGGGGTCGGGGTTGAACACCTTGATACGGCCCAGGCTGTTGTCTTGGAGCGTGTCGGGTTTCAAGGCCAGGCGCAGCGAGTCGGCAGCTGTGAAGCGCACGGTGTCGCCATGCTCGTCGAGCACAGCGCTGCGCAGGTTGTGGTCGGCCACGGCAGCGCGGGCCGTGTCGGGCACGTCGAGCTGCCCCACCTTGGCGCTGTCGGGCTTGTCGCGGTTGGGGTTGCGCACCGGCAGCTGCAGTTGCGAGGCTGGCATGTCCTGGGCTTGAGCCGGAACGGCAGCAAGCAACAGGGCAAGGCACAGCACGACGGCCGCCCCTGCCAGGCTGGTGAAATATGTAGTCACACACTTCCTCACAACAGGTGTAAAATGCAGTGGGCCACGTTGCTGTAGGCGGGGCCGCACGTGCCAGGATTTATTCCTTCAACTTGTCAAAGATAGTAATTATTTTCTCAAGTTCTTCCTCGTTCTTGAAGGGGAATGTTATTTTTCCTTTACCCGAGAGGTCGCAAGTCATCTTCACAGGCACGCCAAAGGAGGTGCTCAGGTGCTTCTTGAGCACTTCATAGTCTTTGTTGTTCAGCCGCTTAGGCGGTTGTTGCTGTGGGGCGTCGGGGTTCTCGGCCTGCTGCTGGTATTGCTTGGCGAGCGACTCGACCTGGCGCACCGATAAACCTTTTTTAAGGGTTTCGTTATACAATTTTAACTGCAACGTGGGCTTGTCGACGGCCAGCAGGGCGCGGGCGTGGCCCATGTCGATGTGCTTGTCGCGCAAGCCCAGCTGCACCTCGGCCGGCAGCTTGAGCAGGCGCAGGAAGTTGGCTATGGTCGAGCGTTTTTTGCCTATGCGTTCGCTCAGGCGGTCTTGCGTGAGCTTGTACTGGTCGATGAGTTTCTTAAATGTGAGGGCGATCTCGATAGCGTTCAGGTCCTCGCGCTGTATGTTCTCGATGAGGGCCATCTCGGTGAGCTCGCTGTCGTTGGCCGTGCGTATGTAGGCCGGCACGGTCTCCAGGCCGGCAAGCTTGGCGGCACGGTAGCGGCGCTCGCCCGAGATGATCTGGTAGGCATCGGGGCCGGCACTGCGCAGGGTGAGGGGCTGGATGATGCCCAGCTCGCGTATCGAGGTGGCCAGTTCCTCGAGCGAAGTCTCGTCGAAGTTGCGGCGGGGCTGGTCGGGGTTGGGCGAGATTTGCTCGATAGGGATTTCGTTGATGGCCGACGAGCCGCTCGTCTGGATGTCGTCCATCGAGATGAGAGAGTCGAGGCCGCGGCCTAATGCATTTCTTTTCATAATCGTGTCTTAAGAGAGTGTAAAAGTTGACGTCGGCACCGCCTGGCGCGCAACAGCTTGTGCACTGGCTGCAGGTGCTGTGGCAGGGGCAGCCGGTGCCGTGTTATCGCTTGTCGGCCTTCTTGCGGTCCTTGGCTATGAGTTCCTTGGCCAGCTGCAAGTGGCTGGTGGCTCCGCGGCTTGCCGGGTCGTAGAGCAGGGCGGGCAGCCCGTGGCTGGGAGCCTCGCTCAAGCGTATGTTGCGCGGAATGACCGTGTTGAACACCATCTGGCCAAAGTGGCTCTTGAGCTCCTCGTAGATTTGGTTGGCCAGGCGCAGGCGCGCGTCATACATCGTGAGCAGGAAGCCCTCGATCTTGAGCACCGGGTTGAGCTTCGACTTGATGATGCGTATCGTGTTGAGCAGCTTGGAGATGCCCTCGAGGGCAAAATACTCGGCCTGCACCGGGATGATGACCGAGTCGGCAGCCGTGAGGGCGTTGACCGTGATCAGACCCAGCGACGGACTGCAGTCGACGAGAATGTAGTCGTAGGCGTCCTTGATTTGGGCAATGGCATCGCCCAGCACCTTCTCGCGGTTGGTCTTGTTGATGAGTTCCAGCTCGGCCCCCACCAGGTCGATGCGCGAGCCTATGAGGTCGAGGCCATCGACACACGTGTGCACCTCGGCGCCGCGCAGCGGGTAGTCGTCGACCAGGCACTCATATATCGACGAGGTCATCTGCTTGGGATCGACACCCAGGCCCGAGGTGGCGTTGGCCTGCGGGTCGGCGTCGATGAGCAGCACCTTCTTTTTGTTGGCAGCCAGCGAGGCCGCAAGGTTGATGGCGGTAGTGGTCTTGCCCACGCCGCCCTTTTGATTTGCTATTGCTATAGTCTTTCCCATAATAATACCAAATATTCCTTCTTTTACCATTGCAAAGGAAATCCTTTTCGGGCAAAAAAACTTAGAAATCAGCGTTAAAATGAGAAAACTGTTGATAAGTCGCCCTTTTTGTTAATAACTATGGGGCGGCCTCCTGTCATAGCCTGGGTAAAATAAAAGTAAAAAAAAGCGAAAAACCACACACATATAAAAATAAACATTATCTTTGCTGAAAATATCTCTTTAGAAATGTAACTTTTCGACCCTGTCGTGCGTCTATGCTATAGACACTGTGAAACAGAACTTTTTTCAGAATTCAAATTATATATTTTTTAAACAAACTTTTCTATGAGAATTAAAAACTTAATGGCAATTGCCCTCATGCTATTGACCAGTGCCTTCTGTGCCATGGCTCAAGACATGGCCGTGCCTCAAGACACAGCCGTGCACACAGGCAAGCTTGCCAACGGACTCACCTACTACGTGCGCTACAACAACTACCCTGAGCACCATGTAAACTTCTACATTGCTCAACGTGTGGGCTCGTTGCAGGAAGAGGAGAGCCAGCGCGGCTTGGCCCACTTCCTGGAGCACATGTGCTTCAACGGCACCGAGCACTTCAAGGGCAACGGCGTGATCGACTACACCCGCTCGCTGGGTGTGGAATTTGGCCGTGACCTGAACGCCTACACCAGCATCGACCAGACGGTGTACAACATCAGCGACGTGCCCAGCGGCCGCCAGAGTGCCCTCGACTCGTGCCTGCTCATCCTCAAGGACTGGAGCAACGGCCTGCTGCTCGAGGACAAGGAAATCGACGAGGAGCGCGGCGTGATACACGAGGAGTGGCGCATGCGCCTCTCCCCGAGCCAGCGCATGCTTGAGCGCGACCTCGAGACGCTCTATCCCGGCTCCAAGTATGGCAAGCGCATGCCCATAGGCTTGATGAGCGTGGTCGACGGCTTCAAGTACAAGGAGCTGCGCGACTACTACCACAAGTGGTATCGTCCCGACAACCAAGCCATCATCGTGGTGGGCGACATCAACGTGCCCTACACCATCAACAAGATCAAGGAGCTCTTCGGCTCGATTCCCGCACCGGCCAAAGACGCTGCCCAGGTGACCGAGGAGCCCGTGCCCGACAACAACGAGCCCATCATCGTGGTCGACAAGGACAAGGAGCAGCAATACAGCATAGTGCAACTCATGTACAAGCACGACCCCTTCCCCGAGAACATGAAGGGCGGCGTGCAGTATCTGGCCTACGGCTATGTGCAAGACATGATCGACCAGATGTTTGGCATGCGCTTCCAGGAGAAGTCCCAAGACCCCAACTGCCCGTTTATCCAGGCAGGTGCCGGCGACGGCCAGTATCTCTTCTCCAAGACCAAAGACGCCTTCCAAGTCTATGCCCTCCCCAAGGAAGGCAAGACCGCCGAGGCCCTGCAAAGTGCCCTCGAGACAGTGCTCCAAGCCCGCAAGTACGGCTTCACCGCCACCGAGTATGAGCGCGCCAAGAGCGACTACCTGAGCAACCTGGAGAAGGCCTACAACAACCGCGACAAGCAGAGCACCGAGCGCTTTGGCCGCCTCTATGCCAGCAACTACCTGGAGAAGGAGCCCATGACCTCGATCGAGACCAAGTACCAGATGATGAACATGCTTGCCCCCAACATTCCCGTCGAGGCCATCAACGAGGCCCTCAAGGAGTTTGTGAGCCTGAGCGACACCAACATGGTCGTGATCAACTTCAACCAGGAGAAAGAGGGCGCCGTCTATCCCACAGTGGCCAGCCTCAAGGCTGCCATCGACGCTGCCCACGCAGCCAAGATTGAGCCCTATGTCGACAACGTGAAGCAGGAGCCCCTCATGAGCACCATGCCCAAGCCTGGCAAGATCGTGAAAGAGACCAAGAATGACAAGCTGGGCTACACCGAGCTCACCCTGAGCAACGGCGCCAAGGTGGTGCTCAAACCCACCACCTTCAAGGAAGACGAAATCAAGTATCAGGCCGAGGCCAAGGGCGGCAGCTCGCTCTACGGCCCCAAGGACTATGCCACCAGCTCGCTCTTCGGCACCATCATTGGCGTGAGCGGACTGGGCGACTTCAGCAGTACCGAGCTCACCAAGGCCCTGGCTGGCAAGAACGTGAACGTCGATCTCGACATGAGCACTTCCTACACTCGCCTCAACGGCAACTCCACCAAGAAGGACCTGGAGACGATGTTCCAGCTCAACTACCTGTACTTCACCAACATCAAGAAGGACCAGAAGCAATACGACGCCACGATGAGCCTCATCGAGAACGCACTCAAAAACAAGAGCCTGCGTCCCGAGAGCGTGTTCTTCGACAGCGTGAGCTACACAATGGGCAACCACAGCTGGCGCGACAAGCCATTCTATGCCGACGACCTCAAGAACGCCAGCTACGACCGCGCACTGCAAATCGCCAAGGAGCGCACTGCCAATGCGGCCGACTTCACCTTCTACTTTGTGGGCAGCTTCGACATGGCTACCATCAAGCCGCTCATCGAGCAATACATTGCCTCGCTGCCCGGCGACAAGAGCAAGAAGTCTAACTACAAGAACGTGGCCTCCTATCCTCACGGCAAGGTCACCAACATCTTCACCAAGAAGATGGAGACGCCCAAGCCCATGTGCCGCATGGTGTGGTTCAACGACAAGGCGCCCTACAGCCTCGAAAACAGCATCAAGGCTGGCGTGGTGGGCGACATCCTCGACAAGCTCTACCTGCAAGAGATACGCGAGAAGGCCAGCGCTGCCTACTCGCCCGGTGCAACCGGCGGCTCTCAGGTGACCGGCGACGTGCCCTACACCTACGTCTTGGGCCAAGTGCAAATGAAGCCTGAGAAGAAAGACCTGGCCATCAAGCTCATGCGCGACGAGATGCTCTCGATTGGCAAGACGGTCGACGCCGGCACGCTCAAGGACATTCAAGCCAAGATGATAAAGGATGCCGACGAGAACGCCAAGGAGAACAGCTACTGGATGAACGTGCTCTCGATGTATGTGGGCCGCGGTATCGACCTGTACACCAACTACAAGAGCATCGTCTCGAGCCTCACTCCTGCATCGATCAAGGACTTCGTCAACAAGGTGATCCTGAGCTCGGGCAACGAGGTGGAAGTGACTATGCTCCCCGCCGAGTAAGGCAACAACCCACGGCCGGCGCATCGCCCCGAGAGCGCCAGCCCATAACACACAGCAAAAGCCTGCGGCTCCCCGCAGGCTTTTCTATTTTTACCCCGCACGTCCAGCGCTCAACCCCTGCAACCCGCAACGGGAGCGGCAGTGGGCTTTTTAGCCCATGTGGGCCATGGCACTGTAGAGGTCGAAAAGGCGCGACACACACTCGGTCTCGGTCATGCGCGTCGCAAAGCCATAGGCAGCCATCACAGCACGGTCGTTGGCCCGGTGCGCCTCCAGTAAGTCATAGGGCATCAAGTTAGGGTTGTAGAGATCGGCCAGCGAGGAGTCGGGATAGTGGCTGCGGGCATCGAGTATGCCCTGAGCGGTAGTCGCTATCTTCTCTGCTTGCTCGGCCGTGGGCGAGGGCCACGGGAAGTTGTTGTACACCACATCCTTGGAATAACGATAGCGCATCTCCAAGCGGCCGCACACGACCCGCATCCAAGCCATGTGCACGTTGCTTTCCAAAATGCCAAAGTGGTAAAGAGTGGCAGAGGGGATGAGAAGAACAAGATTACTTGCAAAGGTGCCTTTATGAATAAATCCCATCGGCACATATCTGCGCTTTTCCGATGAAACCGATGGAATTATAATTGAGTCTCCATTCGGCATGTTCTCCACGAGGAAGCGTGTGGGGCGATCGGCCAGCCTGCGTGTCCCCGCCCTTTTGCTGGCAAGACGGAGGAGACGAACATTCTCGACCCTCTTTTTGCATAACGGCATCTCGTTGATTTCCTTAGGTGAGCAGTCGCCAAGCCAAAGACAATACCTGGGCTTTTGATGGATGAATTCCTCAGAGCCGTACCAAAGATGGAAATATGATGCTGATTTAGGCTCTTTCTTTATGAATTCATCCATCTCTTCTTTTTTGAAAAGATAGTTGCCGCCATCAATAGGCTGATTGCCAATACCTATGGCCGGAACATTGCAGAGAGCCTTACTGCGACTGTGAATGAATGTGTCCGGCGCGTCTACGAGATACGGATTTATATGTGCTGCCTTTATCGTTTGTCCATTGTCGAAGATAAACTTATTGTGGTTGTCGACATAAGAAAAGCCCACAATTACGACGTGTACGTGAGCCTTTAATGAAGCCTCACTATCCCAGCGAAACGTGCAGTGAGCAAAATTGATCTTTAGGCCATCCCTCATTAACGGAGCCCAAAGATTGGCCACTTGCTCACCCTGTGATATCGAATTGGTTGACACAAGAGCTGTCTGTATGGAAGTTCCCTTCATCAATTCGGCGCTACGTTTGTACCATGCACCGACATAATCGATATTACCGAGGTTTTTCCAATCCTTGCCAAACACATAGAGCATGTCATCCTTTTGCTCCGGCGACATCAATCGTGCCCCCACAAACGGCGGGTTACCGATAATATAGTCCGGATGGGGACATACATGACGCCAATCCATGTGCAGGGCATTGCCCTCGTGAATGTTGGCATAGCTGTGCAAGGGCAAGAAGTCGATGTCGTGGTGAATGATGCTCTCGGTCTCAGCCATCATCTGACTCTCGCTTATCCACAGCGCTGTGGTGGCCACGGTGACGGCAAAATCGTTGATCTCGATGCCATAGAATTGATTGATACTCACCTTGATGGGATTGACAAAGGCATCGAGGGGCTCCATGTTGTAGATGAGCTTGATCACCTGGTTCTCGAGCCGTCGCAACGACAGGTAGGTCTCGGTGAGAAAATTGCCAGAGCCGCACGCGGGGTCGAGAAAAACAAGCGAGGCCAGCTGGTCTTGAAATTCGTGCAGAGCCTTGAGACGGCGTTTAAACACCGGCTCGTCGGTGATGTCGGCCAACTTGCGCTTGAGGCCATCGAGAAACAGCGGGTCGATCACCTTGTGTATGTTTTCGATCGAGGTATAGTGCATGCCGCCCGACCGACGGGTGACAGCATTGAGGGTGCTCTCAAACACGCCACCAAAGATGGTGGGCGAAATTTGCGACCAGTCGAAGTCGAGCGATGCATGTTGCAACAGCACATGCCGCATCTCCTCGGTAAAAGGCGGCACGTCGATTTGCTCGGCAAAGAGCCCGCCATTGGTATAAGGGAAGGCGGCCAGGTCGGGACGCAAATACTTGCTGCGACGCTCGACCGGGGTGTTGAGCGTGTCGAAAACGCGCAGCAAGGCGTCGCGCATGTCGGCGGCCTCATACCGGTCAAGATAGTCGTGAAACATGTCGTGCCGTCCAAAAATGCCGGCATCCTCGGCATAGAGGCAGAACACCAGTCGCACACACAAGATGTTGAGATACCGCATCGAGCGAGGGTCGGTCAGGTCATACTCCTTGATGAGCGCATCATAGATGCGGCCCACAATCTCGCCAGCCTGCATGCTCACTTCCATTTCCTTGTTGATGTGGACACTTCCCGTGTCGACGAGAAACTGCAAGCGGTAGTAGTCGTCGCCCAGATTGATGAGCGCGATGTGCTGCGGCTCGCTGTTGGGGTTTTCCATGTCGTAGACGTCGATTTCGGCAAAGTTGCAAGTCACTATCCAGCGAGGGCGTTGCGAGTAGGGCAACGCGGCCGAGTAGCGCTGCGCCTGCTGGAACGGGGTGAGCATGGTGCCATCGCTTTGGCGTATGGGCTTGCGTAAGTCCTTGCCCAGCGACTTTTGCTCGATCATGACATGAGTGGCTGGTATCATCACATCGATAAACGAGGTGGAGTCGAGCTGCACCTTGTCTTCAAACTCCACCCACTCGGTGGGATTGGGCACGCCATAGACGTTGCCCAACAGGTCGAGCCAGTAGCGTTGGCTCTCGCCTTTTTCATAGCCTCTGCCGTGCCAACGTTTGGCAAACTCAATAGCGGCCTGGCGTTGTTGCTTCTCGGTGTTCATTTTGGGTTTGGGTTGTTAAAGTTATTTTTTTGCCGGGGCCAGGATGGGGGGAGGTAGAGCACAAAATGCGAGTCTTGGTAAGCGATGCGATAGTGATGGCGGCGCAAGAAGGCATTGAGCGCGGCCAGCTTGGCATCGTCGAGAAATGGCGAGCGCACGTTGTAGTGGTCGAGGTCGGGCGCGGGACGCCCCCAGTGTTGCCCTATGGTGTTGAACCGCTGGCGCAGCACGGCCGGCAGCGGGCCGGCAGCGGCAGCCTTGTCGAGCTTGGAGCGCAGCAGGCCGGCACTCAACAGCTCGGGCCACGAGCAGCCCATGTAGGGGCGCGTGTCGGTCATGTAGTTGACCAGGGGCATGCTGCCATACACCATGAGCGTGTCGCCGGCACTCACCCAGGGCTCGATGCCGCGCAACATGCTGTCGACCACAGCCGCGCGCGCGGGTGTGGTGTAGATGCCGGCCACCCGAGGGTTGTGCACCGTCGCCGTCTTCTCCCACACAGGGCCTTGGTCGAAGTACACATCGCCCGAAACCAACTTGAAGGCGCACACCAGTGCAAAGACCGCGAGCAGGTCGCGGCCGTGGTTGTCGATCCACAGCGAGGCGGCTACCGGCAAGGCCAGCAGTGTGACCAGCGTGCCGCTGTTGTAGGCATAGCCGTCGCTGCCCACGGGAAACACCAGCGCCGTGTAGAGACCCGCCCAGGCCGCCATGCGCTGCTGCGGGTTGCCCATGACGATGACATAGATGCAGCCCGCCACGGCAAGTATCCACACCGGCCGCACGATGTTGATGCGCAGGGTGAGCCACACCACGAGCACGATGCAGGTCAAGCGCAACAGCCACCTGAGCGGCCGCAGCTCAATCCAGTCGCCCACCTTGATGTAGAGCCAGGCCACCAAGCCATATTTCACGCCCACCCACAGCTCGGTCTTGAAGAAGCCCAGCTGCGACATGAGCAAGAATGCCGCCGAGTGGGTCGAGGCGCCCTTCTGGCCGGTGGCCAGGGCGTGCAAGTCGGTCATGTTGTCGAGGAAAATGCCCAGGTGCCCCAGCCCCCACATGAGGGCCGCCATGATGCCCACGCCTGCCACTGCGCCCCCCAGGCCTGCGAGCATGAGCCGGCCACGATGCCTGCCGCCGTGCACTGCGGGCAGGAGCACGAGCAGCCCCAGGGCCAGCACATCGGGCACCCGCGTGAAGATGTTGACGCCCATCACCAGGCCCGACAGCGCCACGAGCCAGGCGTTGCTGCGCATCAAGCCCTGGCAGAGCAACACTGCTGCAGCCACCCACAGCATGATGGCCAGCAAGTCGTTGCACAGCGTGACGGGGATGAGGATATAGGAGAAAGCTGCCACCACCAGGGCCAGTATCACGCCCGAGGGCCTGAAGAGCGTGCGCAGGTACAGAAAGGCCAGCCACATGCTGCCCACGACGACGACAATACCTGCAAGGCGCATGCCCAGCAGCCCCATGCCAGGGAAGAAATGCAGCAACGTGCCGCCCACCAGACCGCTCAGGTAGTACATGAAGTTGTACTCCACCGTGCCGGGTGCATCGAAGATGCGGGCATAGAAGGTCATGTAAAACCCGCTGTCGCACACGTCGAGGCCAAACACGGCGCCCACCGTGAGATAGGCCGCCACTACGAGGGTGGCTATTCCCATCCACAGGCCGCTGCGGGCATCTATCTTGCTTGTCAACGTGCTGGCTGCAGGTTTTTTCATTGTGTGTGTGTATTGTGCAGTGCCCCACCGCTGGGGCTGGTGCTAAGGTAGTGAAAAAACAACAACAAAACAAGCGCCCTATGTCTTCATGAGCACAAGGGCGCTGCTATATCGCGTAAAATTGTGTGTGTGTGTGTGGGCTGACGCTTACTTCTGTGCAGGAGTATTGATAGGCGTGCCTTGATTTTGCTGCACAGGCATGTCCTTCAAGGTAGGCATCTTCTCACGAGTCACATACTGGGTGTCGGTGAACAGGCAGGTGCATATCGAAAGCACGCAGATGAATATTGCCAGGCCCCAAGTGAGCTTCTCGATAAAATCGGTTGTCTTGCGCACACCCATAAACTGGTTGTAGTTGTTGACATTGGCAGCAAGGCCGCCGCCCTTAGACTTTTGAATCAAGATTACACCCACCAAGACGATCGATGCAATTGTAATCAAAGTTGCAAAAATACCATACATAATATTTTATCTGATTTTTATTTTTTACTTTTTTCGTTGAGTACCAATTTCCTTAAGAAACGTATTTGGTCTGCAAAGTAAATACTTTTTTCTGGAAATTTCAAATTTATGTTCTCTATAATTTCAAGAGCCTTAGAATATTTGCCTCGCGAGATGTACATCTTGGCCAGCGACTCGCTCAGCATCGAGTCGTCTTGCGGCTTGGGCTCGGCGATGGGCGTGTGGGCGATCTCGGCTGCCGCGGCGGGTTCCACGTGCTGCTGTGGCACCGACAGGGATTGACGTTTCTCGCGCTCGCGCTCCTGGGCGATAAACTTGTTGATGAGTTCGTCGTCGTGGCTCATGTCGAGGTCGGTGGCGTCGGCGGTGCCGCCCTCGTCGCGTTCCTGGGCGGCAAGCACATCGGCATAGTCGGGCGTGGGATTGAAGATGGCATTGTTGATGGCCTCGATCTCCTTGCTGCTCGTCGACCCGAAGGTGTTGAGAAACTGGTCGATGGCCTCGTCGGTGCCCGGTGTGGCCTGCTGCTGCAGGGGCTCGGGATAGAAGCTGGCAAAGAGCTGGGCCGATACGCCCAGTTGCATGGCCAGGGCCTGGCGGTCGGGGGTCACGAGAGCCAAGCGGTCGAGGATGGCCCGGTTGTCGTCGCCCTCGATGCCGTGCTGCTTGAGGTAGAGCAGGGCTGGCAGTGCGAAGTAGGGGTAGCGCTCGAGTGCCTCGTCGAGCCACTCGCGGGTGGCCACCGTGGTGTCGCCGCCCATTATCTTGTCGATGTCGTGTAGTATGTCCATCACCAGTTGCCTAAGGTTGCATTGAAAATCAAGTCCTTCAAGTCGTCGCATATCTCGGAGCACAGCTGGTCTTGCACGTCGGTGAGCAGCTGGTTGCTGTCGAAGTCGCGGTAGGCCGAGAAGGTCTGGTCGGTCGACAGGGCCGCGTTCTTGTTGTCGATATATTTCACGTGCACCGAGATGGTGAGGCGCGTGCGACTGGCATAGGCATTGTCGCTCACGGCCTGGGGGCTGAGCGAGTAGCCTGTGATCTCGCCCTCGATGCGCAGGTCGCTGTTGGGGCTGTCGATCACGTGCAGGCGCGTGTTTTGCGTCACCATGTCTTTGAGCTTGTTTTCAAAGAGCTGCTGCAGCGGCGGGTAGACCAGCGAGGCTCGTATAGGGAAATCGCTGAACGACACGGTCTTGTAGACGGTGTAGTCGAGTGCGGCGCCGTTGAGCTTGTAGCTTATCTTGCACGAGCTGGGCACGAGCACAAGCAGCACGAGTGTGAATATTGCGATAGCGCGTCGTAGCATTTTCTTGTTGCGAAACATAGCCGATAGTCGATTTTCAATTGAACTGCACCACATGATGTTGTCAACTCTTCAGGTTGCGCGACTCCAGGCCGTACTCCTTGATTTTGCGATAGAGCGTGCGTTCAGAGATGTTGAGCTCCTCGGCCGTCTTCTTGCGGCGGCCGCAGTTGCGCTCGAGCGCACGGGTGATGGTCTCGCGCTCGGTGTCCTCGAGGGTTTTCACCGGCCGCACCTCGTCGGGCTCGACCGCGGTGGCGTCTACCTCGTGCACTTGCGGTGCGGCACCGGGCACTGCGCCGTAGTCGTCGAGACCTATCGACTTGAGCTCGGGCGACTTGTACTTCGACAGGCTGCCCACCAGCTGCTTCGACTGGCGCTTGAGCTCGGCCACGTCGTCGTTGATGTGGGCCACGTGGCTGCCCGTCTCGACGGCGGTCTTGAGGTTTTCGATCTCGCTTTGGAGCTGGAATATCATCTTGAAGATGAGCTCGCGCTCGCGGTTGTAGTCAAAGGCCGAAGCCTGGCTGGCGACAACGGGCTTCATGTCGTCGGTGGCATAGGGCAGGTAGCGGCGCACATCGTCGCCCGTGAGCGTGTTGCCAGCCTCGAAGAGGGCGATTTGCTCCACCACGTTTTTGAGCTGGCGCACGTTGCCTGGCCAGCGGTAGCCCATTATGGCCTGGCGTGCCTCGCCAGTGTACTCGACTTGCGGCATGTGGTAGTTGTCGGCAAAGTCGTGGCTGAACTTGCGGGTGAGCAGCCACACGTCGTCGCCGCGGTCGCGCAGGGGCGGTATGTTGATTTGCACCGTCGAAAGGCGGTAGTACAAGTCCTCGCGAAACTTGCCCTCTTTCACGGCGCGCACCATGTCTTTGTTGGTGGCGGCCACTACACGTATGTTGGTTTTCTTGACTTCGGCCGAGCCCACACGCATGTACTCGCCCGACTCAAGCACACGCAGCAGGCGGGCCTGGGTGGTGAGCGGCAGCTCGGCCACCTCGTCGAGGAAGATGGTGCCGCCGTTGGCCTCCTCAAAGTATCCCTTGTGGGCCGCTATGGCTCCGGTGAAGGCACCCTTCTCGTGCCCGAAGAGCTCACTGTCGATAGTACCCTCGGGAATGGCGCCACAGTTGACGGCGATATACTTGTTGTGCCGGCGGGCACTGTTGGTGTGTATGATTTGGGGGAAGAATTCCTTGCCTGCGCCGCTCTCGCCAATGATGAGCACGCTCAAGTCGATGGGAGCCACTTGAAGGGCGCGGTCGATGGCCACAAGCAACTTGGGCGAGTTGCCTATGATCGAGAAGCGCTGCTTCACGCTCTGCACATTGGACGAAATTTTAGTGATAGCCATAATAGTGAATTGAGTCGTTTATTTCCATTTTTTCATCTCATAGGTCTTGCCTCGCAAAAATGCGCCCAGGTCGTCGAGCGACTGGTAGCGGGACTGCACCTCGGGGCTGATGGGATCGCCTATCGAGATGCGGAAGGTGTCGTTCTTGCGGCGAAACACCTCGCTGGGCAGCTTGAGGGTGCGCAGGCGCCAGTCGATCATGCCCAGTATAGTGAACACGAGGCTGTTGTGCCCGTGAAAGTAGATGGGCACTACTGGCACCTTGAGCTTCTTGATGAGCCGCATCACCGTGGGCTGCCAGGCGCGGTCCTCGATGTGGAGGTCCCAGGTGAACTTCGACACAGCCCCTGCCGGAAAGAAACCCAGCGGGTGGCCGTCCTTGACATGGCGCATGGCCTCGGCAATGCCGCGCACGCTCTCGGCCCGACGCTTGGGGTCGTTGCTGGCCAGGGCGTCGACCATGATGAAGTTGGGACGCATGGCACTTATGTAGTTGAGCACCATGTTGACCATCACCTTGAAGTCGGGGCGGCGCTCGCCTATGAGCTTGATGAGCATGATGCCGTCGAGCGCGCCAAAGGGGTGATTGCTCACCGTGATGAAGCCGCCCTGGGGCAGGTGGTCGAGCACCTGGCCGTTGTTGAGCTCGATGGTGATGTTCAGGTCCTTGAGCAATCCTTGCACAAAGGGCACGCCGGGCGTGTCGCAGTTGTGGGCGTGTATCCAGTTCACCTTGTCGAGGGCGAGCACATGGCTCAGGAATTTCACCAGCCGCGGCTTGCCGTCGAAGTAAGGTATCATCTTGCGTATGTCGTCATAGTCCAGCACCGTGCGCTTGATGGGCTGCTGGCTGGCCTGTGGGGTTTGGTCGTGTTCCATATCGTGCAGTTTCAACGTCGTGAAGTGTCGTCATGAAGTTCAGCAAGCGAGACTTCGATGAGACGCAAGTGCAAAGATAACGATAATCTCACGAAGTATCGCAAGATTACCGTTAAAAATATGTCAAAATGGCAGAACCGTGCCACCGTTCCCCTTCATAGCGCGGCGCCGGCGGCAGCGGCGATCGGCATCAGTTGTCCTGCATGAAGTCTTCTACGTCGTGCGGGTGGTAGGGGATGCGGTCCTTGCCCAGGAAGCGGCAGCCGTCGGGCGTGATGAGCACGTCGTCCTCGATGCGTATGCCGCCAAAGTCCTTGTACTCCTCGAGCTTGTCGAAGTTGAGGAACTCGGCACAGTGCCCGCTGGCTTTCCAGTCGTCGATGAGGGCGGGAATGAAGTAGATGCCTGGCTCGTCGGTGACCACAAAGCCCGGCTCCAGCCGGCGCCCCATGCGCAGGCAGTTGGTGCCAAACTGCTCCAGGTTGGGCCGCGTCTCGGCGTCGAAGCCCACATATATCTGTCCCAGGCCTTCCATGTCGTGCACGTCCATGCCCATCATGTGGCCCAGGCCGTGAGGCAGAAACATGGCATGGGCACCGGCACGCACAGCCTCCTCGGTGTCGCCGCGCATGAAGCCCAGCTCCTTGAGCCGGTCGGTCATGAGGCGGCACACGGCAAAGTGCACGTCGGCATATTTCACACCGGGCTTGGCCACCTCGAGCACATAGTCGTGGCAAGCCTCGACAATGCTGTAGATTTCGAGCTGGCGCTGGGTGAACTTGCCGTTAACAGGATAGGTGCGGGTGTTGTCGCTGCAATAGCCCGTCACCGTCTCGGCGCCGGCGTCGCACAGCACCAGGCGGCCGCTCTCGAGCTTGCGCTCGCTGGGGTTGCCGTGCATGATCTCGCCGTGCTGCGAGAAGATGGTGCCGAAGCTCACCTGATAGCCATAGCTGCGCACGACGCCCTCCATTTGGCCGGCAATGTACTTCTCGGTCACGCCAGGCTTGGTGAGGCGCATGGCAGTGGTGTGCATCATGTAGCCCACTGCGCAGGCCTTCTCGATCTCGGCAATCTCCAGCTCGCTCTTGGTAGAGCGCATCTTCACCACGGCCCCTATGAGCTCGAGCGAGGCTGCCTCGCGCTGCTTGGCGGGGTGAATGCCTGTGAGATCCATGATCTCGATCATGGTGTCGTGGCGGTAGGGCGGCAGGAAGTGCACCTTGCGGCCCTTGGCCCGTGCCTGGTCTACGATTTCCTTTATCTTGGCATGGGGGGCGCTGTGAGCCACGCCCACCATCTCGGCCATCTGGGCCACCTTGGTCACATCGCCATACCACACAATATCCTCAACGCTCACGTCGTCGCCCAGAAGCCACTCCTCGTCGTTGTCGACGTCGATCACGCCCACAAATCCCGGGTCGAGAAACTGGCCGAAGTAATACATGAACGCCGAGTCCTGGCGAAACGGCTCATAGCAGTTGCTCGGGTAGTTGTTGGGGGCGCCATTGTTGCCAAAGAGCACAATCACGCCACTCTTCACGAGCCGCTTGAGCTCGTTGCGACGGTTTACATATACATCCTTGCTAAACATAGTAGTTTATGATTTTTTATTGTTGTGACTATTACTCTGTGTTGATTGCGGTAAAGGTAGCAAAAATAGAAAACAAAAGCAAGCACCCACCCCCACAAAACGCCGATGCCGTCACGTTCACGCCGGAGCCTGCTTATGGACACCGCACCCACAACGTATACATGATGACACACACAGTTGCCTATTTCTATTTTTAGGGGAGAATTTACCAAAATCACCTTTCTGGCAGCTGGCACAAAATCATGCACCCGCCGCCACAAGGGTAATGTGGCTGCGGGCGCAAAACTATGGTGCTCACGGCCACAAGGGCCGTTGATGGCAAAACCGCAGTGGGGGGCGGGGCTCAGAACATGCCGGCCACGCGCTTGACGGCGGCCGTGAAGCGGTGCACCTCGTCGAGCGTGTTGTAGACGGCAAACGAGGCCCTGACCATGCCCTGCACGCCATAGCGCTGCATCAGGGGCTGTGCGCAATGATGGCCCGTGCGCACGGCAATGCCCAGCTTGTCGAGCAGCAGCCCCATGTCGTAGCTGCTGATGTCGCCCACCAGGAAGGAGATGACAGCCCCCTTGCCCGACTGGGTGCCAAAGATGCGCATGCCTGGTATCTCGAGCAACTCGCGGGTGGCCTCCTCGAGCAACTCGTGCTCGTGGGCGGCAATGTTTTCCATGCCCAGCTCCTTGATGTAGTCGATGGCGGCGCCAAAGGCGGCCACGTCGACATAGTCGGGCGTGCCGGCCTCAAACTTGAAGGGGAGGTCGGCAAAGGTGGTGTGCTCAAAGGTGACGTTGCCTATCATCTCGCCGCCGCCCTGGTAGGGCGCCATGGTGTTGAGCCAGTGGCGCTTGCCATAGAGCACGCCCACGCCGGTGGGACCATACATCTTGTGGCTCGAGAAGGCATAAAAGTCGCAGTCCAGGTCCTTGACATCTACACGCATGTGGGGCATGGCCTGGGCGCCGTCGATGAGCACCGGCACACCGTGGCGGTGGGCAATGGCGATCATCTCCTTCACGGGATTGACGGTGCCCAGCACGTTGCTCACGTGGGCGAGCGCCACAAAGCGGGTAGAGTCGGTAAACAAGTCCTCGTAGGCGTCGAGGTCACACTCGCCGCGGTCGCTCACCGGCACCACGCGCAGGCGCACACGCTTGCGGCGCCCTATGAGCTGCCAGGGCACGATGTTGCTGTGGTGCTCCATGGCCGTGACGATAATCTCGTCGCCGTTGTAGAGCATGTCGCCAAAGGTCGACGCCACCAGGTTGATAGCCTCGGTCGTGCCGCGGGTGAAGATCACCTCCTGCGTGGAGCCGGCATTGATGTAGTCGCGCACCTTCTCGCGTGTGGCCTCGACACGGTCGGTAGCCTCCTGGGAGATGGTGTGCACGCCGCGGTGCACGTTGGCCTTGTGCATGTAGTACATGTCTTCGATGGTCTGCACCACACAGCGCGGAGTCTGCGAGGTGGCAGCGTTGTCGAGATATATCAAGTCGTGCCCGTCGATCTTGCGGGTGAGTATAGGGTACTGGGCCCTGATCTGGTCGATGTCTAATTGTTGTGACATTCTCTTATATTGAGTTACTTACATTAAGACACACTGATTGGGAGTGCCGAAACACATGTGTTTCTTTTTTTCTTGTTGACTAATACGTTTCAATTTTGCTGTTGCAGCCATTGCCGGCACAGGCCTGGCACATGGCCATCTTGCCCTGAAAGCGCTTCTCCACCAGGTGGCGCAGGCGGTCTTTGAGCGCATCGAGGCGCACGCCGTCGATCACGTCGTCGACAAAGGCCTGCATGAGCAGCATGCGCGCCTGGTCGAGGGGGATGCCGCGGGTGCGCATGTAGAACAGGGCTTCCTCGTCGAGCTGGCCTATGGCTGTGCCGTGGGAGCACTGCACATCGTCGGTGTAAATTTCGAGCTGAGGCTTGCTGTACATCTTGGCTGTGGGAGCTGCCACGATGTTGCGGTTGCCCTGGTAGGCATCGGTCTTGGGACAGCCGGGCTTGACCAGTATCTTGCCGGCAAAGGCGCCCACGGCCTCGTCGTTGAGCACATACTTAAACATCTCGTTGCTGTGGCAGTTGGGCTTGTTGTGGCACAGCAGGCTGTGGTTGTCGACGTGCTGCGTGCCCGAGGCGATGGTCATGCCCAGCAGCTGGGTCTGGCAGTGCTCGCCGTCGACGTTCACATAGTAGTCGTTGCGGGTGAAGCCGTTCAAGAGCGTCATGCCGTCGACGAGCACGTTGCTGCCCTCGCGCTGGTCGACAAAGACCGACGACACGCGGTGGGTCGAGGCATTGGTCTCCTCGAGGTCGTAGTAGTCGAAGGTGGCATCCTTGAGGGCCACGATCTCGACCACCTGGCTGCCCAGATAGTCGACACCGGTGTTCTGCGTGTGGTCGCACACGAGCATCTTGGCGTGGGCATTCTCGCCCACGACCACAAGCAGGCGTCTCACAGCCATCACAGGGGCGGCCGCATTGTAGATATTGACCAGCTGAATGGGTTTCTCGGCCATGACCCCGTCGGGGACGTAGACCAGCATGCCGTCCTGGGCCAGCAGGGTGTTGAGCGCCACCTCGGGCTTCGACAAGTCGGCAAGGCTGCCCAAGTACTTGGCGAGTATCTCGGGATGGTTGTGCTGTGCCTGGGCCAGCGACTCTACCACCACCCCGCCGGGCAGCTGGCGCGCTGTGCGGCTGGGGCTGAAAATGTCGTTGTAGAAAAAATAGAGACAGGTGCTCATGTTGGGCACGTCGCAACTGAATGCCTGGCCGGGGTCGGCAGTGAAGGGCGTGCGGTTCACATTCACGCCATAGTCGGGGGCAAAGGCCTGCTCGAGGTCGGTGCCCTCATAGTCCTCCTCGCCCTTGCGGGGCAACCGGGCGCCGTCGAGCGCCTTGAGCGCCGCCGGGCGCAAGGCGTTGAGGGCTGCCGGGGCATGAGCCTCGATAGCGGCGCGATGCTCGGTGTACAAGTCGATATATTGTTTTAATGCCGTCATAGTGTTAAAAAAAGAATAGAGTTGATGTGAAGCCATTCGGGAGGGTGTGGGGGGCGCTACTTGCCGGCAGTGCCGTCGCTGCTGCTGGAATTGGGGGCGCCGTCGACCTGGGCCTTGATCCAGTCGTAGCCGCGCTCTTCGAGCTCCTTGGCCAGCTCGGGGCCGGCGCTCATGACGATGCGCCCCTTGTAGAGCACGTGCACAAAGTCGGGCTTGATGTAGTCGAGCAGACGCTCGTAGTGGGTGATGACGATGGTGGCGTTGTTGGCCGTCTTGAGCTTGTTGACGCCGCTGGCCACGATGCGCAGGGCATCGATGTCGAGGCCGCTGTCGGTCTCGTCGAGAATACTGAGGCGGGGCTCGAGCATGGCCATCTGGAAGATCTCGTTGCGTTTTTTCTCACCGCCCGAGAAGCCCTCGTTCACGGCACGCGAGGCAAGCTTGTTGTCGAGCTGCACCACGGCCCGCTTCTCGCGCATGAGCTTGAGGAAGTCGCTGGCCGAGAGCGGCGGCTCGTTGAAATACTTGCGCTTCTCGTTGATGGCTGTGCGCATGAAGTTGACCATCGACACGCCCGGTATCTCCACCGGGTACTGGAAACTCAGAAACAGGCCCTCGTGGGCGCGGTCCTCGGGCTTCATGGCCAGCAGGTCCTTGCCGTAGAAGGTGGCGCTGCCGCCAGTCACTGTGAAGGCGGGGTTGCCGGTGAGCACTGCGCTCAGCGTCGACTTGCCCGAGCCATTGGGACCCATGATGGCATGCACCTCGCCGGGCTTCACCGTGAGGTTGACGCCTTTCAATATCTCTTTGCCTTCGATGGAGGCATGTAAATCTTTTACTATTAACATGTTGTATATTTTCTATAACTTGTATGTGTGCTTGCGGCGGGCCGCAATTGATAAATCACTGTACTTAATCTGGTTTCACCCCACGCTGCCCTCGAGCGACACGCTGAGCAGCTTTTGTGCCTCGACTGCAAACTCCATGGGGAGCTTCGACATCACCTCCTTGGCATAGCCGTTGACGATGAGGCCCACGGCGTCCTCGGTCGAGATGCCGCGCTGGTTGCAGTAGAAGAGCTGGTCCTCGTTGATCTTGCTGGTAGTGGCCTCGTGCTCGACCACGCTGCTGTCGTTGGCCACCTCGATCACGGGGAAGGTGTGGGCTCCGCTGGTGGGTGTGAGCAGCAGGCTGTCGCACTGGGTGTAGTTGCGGCAGTTGGTGGCATTCTTGGCAATCTTCACCATGCCGCGGTAGCTGTTCTGGCTGTGGCCGGCGCTTATGCCCTTCGACACGATGGTGCTGCGGGTGTTCTTGCCCAGGTGTATCATCTTGGTGCCTGTGTCGGCCTCCTGATAGTTGCGTGTGAGGGCCACCGAGTAGAACTCGCCCACCGAGTTGTTGCCCCTCAGGATGCAGCTGGGATATTTCCAGGTGATGGCGCTGCCCGTCTCCACCTGGGTCCACGAGAGCTTGCTGTAGTCGCCGCGGCACAGGCCGCGCTTGGTGACCAGGTTGTAGATGCCGCCGCGGCCGTTTTTGTCGCCGGGATACCAGTTCTGCACAGTGCTGTACTTCACCTCGGCGCGGTCCTCGACCACGATCTCGACAATGGCCGCGTGCAGCTGGTTCTCGTCGCGCATGGGAGCCGTGCAGCCCTCGAGATAGGACACATAGGCGTCGTCGTCGGCCACGATGAGCGTGCGCTCAAACTGACCCGTCTGCGCGGCGTTGATGCGGAAGTAGCTCGACAGGTCCATGGGGCAACGCACCCCCTTGGGGATGTAGACAAAGGAGCCGTCGCTGAACACAGCCGAGTTGAGAGCGGCATAGTAGTTGTCGGTGTAGGGCACGACGGTGCCCAGGTAGCGGCGCACCAGGTCGGGGTAGTCTTTCACTGCCTCGCTTATCGAGCAGAATATCACGCCCAGCTCGGCAAGCTTCTCGCGATAGGTGGTGTGCACGCTCACGCTGTCCATGATAGCGTCGACGGCCATGCCCGAGAGCTGCATGCGCTCTTGCAGGGGGATGCCCAGCTTGTCGAAGGTTTTCATCACCTCGGGGTCGATTTCTTTTTTCTCGCTCTTGTGCCGCGGTGCGGCATAGTAGCTTATGGCCTGCAGGTCGAGCTCGGGCACATGCACGTGGCCCCAGTGCGGCTGCTTGAGCGTGAGCAGGTGGCGATAGGCCTTCAGGCGAAACTCGAGCAGCCAGTCGGGCTCGCCCTTGAGTTTCGAGATTTGGCGCACGATGTCCTCGTTGAGACCCTTGGGGATGACGGTGGTGTCGACATCGGTCACGAAGCCATACTTATATTCCTCGCCAGCGACCTCGCTGATGAGTTTTTTTTCTTCTTTTTCCTTGTTATTTTTTCCTTGAGTGGAATTCATATTTCTTCACTATACTATGTTGCACTCTGTCCAGGGGCAGAACTCACGTTATTGTTTTCAACACTTGGGGCAGGCGCCGCCGGCAGCTCCAGACTCACCGAGTCGGCTCCCAGCATGAGCGGGGCAGCCATCATGGTCGCCACCAGCACCGGGTCGCGCCGCTGGAGCGCCCTGTCGAGCACACCTGCTCGCGGCCTGAGCAGCAATGCCGCATCGAGCACGAGTCCGAGCACGAGCAAGGTCATGACCAAGCTCCCCACGGCACCGGCAGCCCTGTCGAGGCTGCCCATCCTGAGCCCGTGCGACACGCCCTTGACTGCAAGCCCGGCCACTCGACAAGAGAGGTAGACCAGGGCGAAGAGCGTGGCCAGGGCTGCCACACTTGCAGCGAGCCGCGGCGCGGGCCACTGCACATAGGAAGGGCACAGCATGCAGAACAGGTCGACAGCCCGCGCCCCCAGTATCCTGCAGGCCGCCAAGCCTGCCACGATGCCTGCCGCCCACGAGAGCCTGTCGATGATTCCCTTGCGAAAACCATGCACGGCTCCAGCCGCGAGTGTCGCCATAATGAGCATGTCGATTGCAGTCATCGTGCACCTTACATATTTAAGGATGCAAAAATACTAAAAATAGTTGAGAGTTCGAAACATTCCATTTTTTTCATTACTTTTGCAAGCGATTTATCTGTTATGCCCTCATTTTAAATGAAAGAAACAATGAGCACAGCGGCAATATTTAATGAATAGTCAACCAGAAGAAGGAAAAATGAATACACGTAAATCTCGCATCGGGATTGCACTGGCCTTGATTGCAGCAATGCTGGCAGCCACAGCCATCTATGTCCACGCCAAGCAAGCACAGGGCAACCCGGCATCTGTAGCAGAAAAGGAAAACGCGGCCGACACCATCGCGCCCGCCGTCGAGGCCTTCCCCATGCAAGTGGCAACCAACGGGCGCCCCGACTACATGAACAACGTGGAGTATACCGACAGCACACACTCCCGGGTGAAGATTGCTGTCGACTCCTCGGCCGTCGACTTGAGCAAAGCCGGCGAGTACCCTGTGGTGTTCTATGCCGAGAACGAGGCAGGCAACGTGGCCCAGGCCAAGACCAGCATCGAGGTCATCGACCCCAAGGAGAAAATCATCTACCTCACCTTCGACGACGGCCCCTCGCCCAACACGCCCCACATCCTCAAGATATTGCGCGACAACGGCGTCAAGGCCACATTCTTTGTCACCGCCCAGTGGCCCAAGAGCCTGCCCTACATGACCCAGGCCGCCCGCGATGGCAACGTGGTAGCCGCCCACTCCTATAGCCACAACTTCAAGATCTATTCCAGCCTCGACGCCTACTTTGCCGACCTGGAGCGCATTGAGCAGGAGATCGAGAAGTACACCGGCCAGCGCACACGCATTGTGCGCTTCCCCGGCGGCAGCAGCAACCACGTGTACCGCCGCTACCACCCGGGCAACCGCCAGTGGATCGACACGCTCAAGGCCGCACTGCTCAAGCGCGGATACCAATATGTGGACTGGAGCCTCGACTCGAAAGACGCCGACGGCAACCACGTGCCTGTGACAACGCTCGTGAGCAGCGCCTGCCACACCTATCACCCGCAGATGTGCCTGCTCATGCACGATGCCGCCGCCAAGAAGACCACCGTCGAGGCCCTGCCCGCGATTATCAAGTACTTCAAAGCCCAGGGCTACAAGTTTGGCACCATCAAGAGCACCGACTACGTGTGCCACCACGGCGAGCACGGCATGTGGCCCAACTGACGCGCCCCCACAGCAGCCGGGCAGCGACACGAGGCCCGCTTCCTGTACTGGCTGGAAGCGGGCCTCGTGTCATCAATACCATGCACTTGCGGGGCAGTGGCGCGAGCGGCGGGCAGGGTTAGAGATACTTGTCGCCGAAGGTCATTTTCACCTCGTTCACATAGTTGCGTATCTTCTGCTCCTCGCTGCGGGGCACGATGAGCAGGGCATCGTCGGCATCGGCCACGATATAGTCGTTCAGCCCCGAGGCCACGACGAGCTTGTCGCCCTTTACGGCAATCACGTTGTCGTGGCTGTCGAAGAGCATCGTCTTGCTGTTTTGTGTCACATTGCCGTCGCGCGTCTTGGGCGAGACGTCGTAGAGGGCACCCCAGGTGCCCAAGTCGGTCCACCCGAAGTCGACACGCTCGACGCACACGTTGGGCGCCTTTTCCATCACGGCATAGTCGATCGAAATGTTGGGGCACGACGGGTAGTTGGCATCGATACAGGCCTGCTCCTCGGGGGTGCCCATAGCCTCGCGAGCGGCCTCGAAGCAGGCCGCCACCTCGGGGGCGTAGGTGCCTATAGCCTTGATGATCGACTCCGATTTCCAGAAGAACATGCCCGAGTTCCAGAAGAACTCGCCGCTCTCGAGAAACACCTTGGCAAGCTCCAGGTTGGGCTTCTCGGTGAAGGTTTTCACGTGCGAGAAGTCGGCATCGATGGCCTCGCCCACCTGGATGTAGCCATATCCGGTCTCGGGCCGGTTGGGCTTCACGCCGAAGGTGAGCAGCACGTCGTTGCGCTCGATGAAGTCGAAGGCCTTGAGCACGCTATGCCTGAAGTCCTCGCGGCGCAGTATCAAGTGGTCGCTCGGGGCCACCATGATCTTGGCCTTGGGGTTGAGGGCATGTATGTGATAGGCCGCCCAGGCATTGCACGGTGCTGTGTTGCGGCGAGCGGGTTCAAGCAAGATTTGCGCGTCCTTGACCTGCGGCAGCTGCTCCTTGATGAGGGAGGCATACTGCTCGTTGGTGAGAAGGATGAGGTTTTCTTCAGGCACCACACCCTTGAGGCGTTCCACGGTGAGTTGCAGCAGGCTTTGGCCTGTGCCCAGGAAATCGATAAACTGCTTAGGCTTGTCGGCACGGCTGTAGGGCCAGAAACGACTGCCCACACCACCGCACATGATCACGCAATAACGGTCGCTGTTGTTCATTACTTCCAGTTGTTTTATTTGATGTGTTGTAGTATTATTGCCATCGGCACCGCTAAGGTAGTGCTTTTTGTGCTAATTGCCAAAATTTTATGCTTTGTTGCCCATATACACGATAAAGACAAACAGGGCGGCAAGAGCCACGATGACCAGCCAGCACACGATGCGCACCGGCAGGCTTGCGGGCTCCTCCTTGAGATCGCGCGTGTGCAGCTCGGGGCGGAAGTGCAAGGGGGTATTGAGCAAGTTGGTGTTTACCGTGGGCTGGGCCTCGCCGCCGGGCTGCTCAAGGTGCTGCTGCGGTTGCTCCACAGGCAGCGGAGCCGAGGCAGCCTTGTCGCCGGTGAAACCGAGCGAGTGCCCGCAATAGGGGCAATAGTTGAGCCGGGGCGCAGGCAGGCGCTTGCCGCAATGGTGGCAGTAGGCCACCGCCCCGTCGCGGGGCACTGCTGCCTGGCTGGGCTTGGATGCCGAGGGCTTGGGCCGCGACGGTGTGATGCCGCTCAAGTCTACATGCTGGGGCTTGAATTCTCCCAGGCACTGGGGGCACACCACCACGCCGTTGCCCGATGCCAGCTCTGAGAGCGACATCGTGAGCAATTTTCCACAATGGGGGCATTTGAGTTCCATACTGCTGCTATCTCGTTTGTTGTGTTTGTGCTCAGCCCTGTAGCGGGCGCATGTGGAGCCCGCCCCGGGGTTGTGGTACAAAGATAAGACATTTTGGCCTAACTGCCAAGAGACGCTACAGCAGGCTTAGCAGGGCATCGACCTGCTCGCTGGTAGTGGCCCACGAGGTGGCAAAGCGCACCACGCTGTGGCCGTCGCCGGCCGGGGTGATGTAGTCGAAGGCTGCCTTCTGGGCCAGTTCCTCCATCTTGTTGTTGCTCATGACGAAGAACTGCTGATTGGTGGGCGAGTCGATATAGGCCTTGTAGCCCTTCAGCTCCATGCCGCGGCGCAGGCGCATGGCCTGGTCGACAGCGTTGCGCGATATCTTCAGGTAGAGGTCGCCAGTGAAGAGCGTGTCAAATTGCACACCCAGCAGCCAGCCCTTGGCCAGCATGGCGCCGCGGTGCTTGATGAGGCCGCGTGTGAGCTCGATATTGGGATTGGTGACGACGACAGCCTCGCCCATTAGCGCTCCCACCTTGGTGCCTCCTATGTAGAAGACGTCGCAGTAGCGGGCAATGTCGGGCAGCGTGAGGTCGCCCCCCTGGGCCATGAGCCCGTAGCCCAGGCGGGCGCCGTCGAGGTAGAGATACAGGCCGTACTGGTCGCACAGCTCGCGCAGGCGCATGAGCTCGCGACGCGTGTAGAGGGTGCCCAGCTCGGTGGGGTGACTCAGGTAGAGGGCGCGCGGCATCACATAGTGCTCGATGCCCACTGCGGTGGTCTCCTCGTAGAAAGCCTTGAGCCACTGCTCGAGCGCATCGATGTCGTACTTGCCGTCGCGGCCCTTCACAGGCATCACCTTGTGGCCGCAAGCCTCGACGGCGCCGCTCTCGTGCACGTTGATGTGCCCGGTCTCGAGGGCGATGATGCCGTCGTTGTAGCGCAGCATGGCATCGATGACCAGCATGTTGGTCTGCGTGCCGCCCACCAGGAAGTGCACTTGTGCATCGGGGGTGCCGCAGGCCTGGCATATCTTGCTGCGGGCACTCTCGCAATAGGGGTCGAGCCCGTAGCCCACGTTCTTGTCGAGGTTGATTTCTTGCAGCCGCCTCAAGATAGCAGGATGGCAGCCTTCCATATAGTCACTTTCAAATCTCAGCATTTTCAATCCACTTTTTTTGGTTTATTGTTGAGGCAAAGGTAGTAAAAAAAGCACACAACCTAAAGTCCTGCCCTCCCATCCCGGTACACCGCGGGCAAAAAGCTTTTCATTATGTGGGAGAAATCGACTATCTTTGCCCCCAGGTAAAACACAACAGTCAACTCATCATGAAGCAACTCATAGTCATTGTGCTATGCCTCGTCGAGGCTCTTGCCTCGCTGCAAGGCATGGCAGCAACCAGGCCCGACATCCTGGTTTTCACCGACCCTCATCTCATGGCCCCGGCGCTGGTCAGGAAACAGGGACAGGCTGTGCAAGCCCTGGCCCGGAGCGACATGCGCATGATCGTGCAGAGCGACACCATCGTGGCCGAGCTCGTGAGGCAGGCACTCGCCGCCAAGCCCCGGCTGGTGCTTGTGACCGGCGACCTCACCAAGGACGGCGAGCTTGTGAGCCACAAGCGCTTCATTGCCCACCTCGACAAGCTGCGCAAGGCTGGCATCAAGGTGCTGGTGATACCGGGCAACCACGACATCAACAGCCCCTACGGGCGCTACTACGACGGCGCATCGACCTCGCCTGCCCAGGGAGTGAGCCCCGACGAGTTTGCACGGCTCTACAGCAACTGCGGCTACGGTGCGGGCTCGCGGCGCGATACAGCCTCACTGAGCTATGCCTGCGAGCCACTGCCAGGCTATGTGGTGATCGGCATCGACAGCAACCGCTATGCCGACAATCGGCTCAAGAGCCGTGGCGACAGCGTCGACTCGCGCCCCAGCGCCGGACGCATCAAGGCCTCGACGCTCGAGTGGGTGTGCGACCAGGCCCGCCAGGCCACAGCGGCCGGCAAGCACGTGATAGCCATGATGCACCATCACGTGGTAGAGCACTTCGACAAGGAGGCCAACTTCCTGAGCCCCTACATGGTGGCGCACCCCGAGAGCGACCGGCAGCAGTTGCTGGCGGCCGGCATTCACACCATCTTCACCGGTCACCTGCACGTGAGCGACATTGCCCGCGACTACAACAGCGACCGCACCGACTCGATTACCGAGGTGGCCACCGGCAGCCTGTGCACCTACCCGCTGCACTACCGCCTGGTGAGGCTGCACGGCGGCAAGGCCAGCATCACCACCCGCACTATCAAGCAGGTGCCAGGCTGCCCCGACCTGCAGGCACAGGCCAGGGCTCAAGTTGAGCAAGCCGTGCCCAGCCTCGTCGACGGCCTGGCCCGCAAGGGCTACAAGAAGCTGCAAGGCGCCATGGGGCACCTGTCGGGCATCATGGGCTTGCTGGGCGGCGGCACGCAGCTGGCAGCAAGCGACCCGGCGCCGTTTCTCAAGATCGTGCACGAGCAGTACGATGCCGTGGGCAAGCAGGCCTACCTCATCTTTCTCGAGGGCAACGAGGGCCGCAACAAGCAGTCAAAGGCAGTGACAAGCCGCCTCGAGAGCGGCATCACCGGTGTGCTCAACGCCTCGATGCCCGGCATGGGAGGCCTGCTCGAGTCGATACAAGGCTTCATCAAGGAAAACGCGCTGCCCGAGTTCGACAACCTGCTGCGCAGCTTCATGGAAGACCGCAACCACTGCGGCACCGACCGCGAGGTGGTGGTCGACGACCTCGCCACTACCCTGCCGCTGTAGCCTCGCGCAACATCGAAACAAAAACAACAACACACCCACACACTCATGCACACAATCATCACAGCCTTCTCCCAGCGCCGCCCAGCTCGGTGTGCAGCCTGCCTCGCAGCTGTCGCGGCGCTGCTGCTTGCCCCAGCCACGGGCGTGCAGGCAGCCACCATCGTCGTCGACCGCGTGATTACGGGCAGCTACAGCATCCCCGACGGCAGCACCGTCACCTTCAAGGCCGGCGGCAAGTTCAAGAACTGCCGCATCTCGGGGGCACGGGTCAGGGTGGTGCCAGGCGGCACGCGCACCATCTTTGACAACTGCACCTTTGCCGGCTCCTTCAGCAACAGCGAGTTGAGCGCCACCAACTTTGGTGCCGTCCCCGACATGGACTCGGTGCCCAGCACATGGACCTATCGCACGGGGGCCAGCACCGTCATGCGCGCCAGCGTGTACCGCTACCGCGGCACCGACAACGGCGCGGCCCTGGCCTCGATGGGCGCGTTTTGCTCCAATGGCGTGAACCTCACCCTGCACATCAACGGCAAGTTCTACACCCGCATCAACCAGCAAGGCAGCCACAACGCGATAGCCATCGACAATGCCGAGGGCGTGACCATCGAGGGCGGAACCCTGCTCATGGGGTTCAAGATGTGGAGCTGCCGCCGCATGACCTTCAAGGGCATAAGCATCGTGGGCGAGACCACGGCCCACGACTTCCCGCCCATCTACTACAACGCCGACCAGTACAAGGCTGGCTCGGCGTGGGACAAGTTCTGGCGCGCGGCCGGCTACACCCACGACGGCGAGGTCTGGACCAACGCCTCCACAGGCGAGCGCATCGACCTCAAGTATCTCTACAACATCAAGCGCGGCTTGAGCCTGGTGGGCCTGGGCAACGAGGCTTTCTTGATAGGCGCCAATCCTCACTACCTGCCGTCGACCGACATCACCATCGACGGTTGCCGCGTGTCGATGCGCACACTGGGCGTGATGACGGCGGCCGACCCCTCGGCCCACAACTGGCGTGCCACGCGGCTGAGTGTGACCAACTGCCACTTCGACCACATCTATTACCAGCCCATAGCGCTGCACAGCGGCTACAACCACATTGCGCACTGCACTGCCGACTATGTGTTTCAGCCCGTCGACATGTCGACCTACGCCCACAACACCCTGGTCGACGACTTCAAGGCCACACGCTGCGGCATAGGGCCCAAGCAGGAGAACCACTCGGGCAGCGACGAGAGCCACGACAACGAGCTGCGCAATTGCTCCTTCGCAATCACCGACGACATCTATCTGCCCGACGTCATGTATGAAATGCTGTGGGTGAGGCAGGGACGCGCCGACGACTGCTTCAAGCTCACCAATTGCAAGTTCAGCTTCACCAGCACCAAGAAATGGTTCAGAGGCCTCATGATACTCACCCACAAGGCGATTGTGAGCAACTGCCAGTTCACCTTCAACGTCAAAGACCCCTATGTGCGCGCCAAGGACCCCGCGATCTCAGGCCAGGCTCCCGATGTGAACTGGATAGTGAACGGCTACAATGCCGAGCCCCAGCGTCCCGACATCACGCTCGACAATGTGCGCTTTGTGCTGGGCACCACGTCGCGCGTGCAAGATGTGTTTTTCAAGATAAAAAATCTCAAGGCCACTGCCGTCACCGTCGAGGGCAACGGCACGGCCGACAACTACTTCGACCACACCCGCACGATCGACGTGAACAAGTGCCGCTTTGACCTGCCCTGCCAGGCCATCGTGGCCGCCGGCAGCAACACTGCCTTGGTCACAGGCACGGGCAACACCTTCAAGGTGGCCCGCGGTGCCAAGTCGCTGTTTCCTACCGGCCTCAAGAGCCAGGCCTTTGAGCGCAACAACACCATCGGCTCGCAGGCGACAGCGCCAGCCCGCAGCAAGGCAAAGCCCACGAGCAGCAAGCCGGGGCGCTCGCGTGTGCCACAGCGGGCCGTGACCTCGAGCAAGTGGCACTTCTGAGCACCGCTGGCACCTGCATCACAGGTGGAACTTGTAGCCTATCGAGAAGCTGATGTCGAAGTTGTAGATCTCGCAATCTTCATAATCGTAGTACCCGCCGTAGTAATACCGATCTTTGCGGGGAGCTGCACCGCGCGCAGGCGCATAGTCGTAGATTACATCATCGTCGTCGACGATGCTCACGCCACCCAGCGTGGCACGCACGCCGAAGTTGATGCCACTGGGCAAAGTGTAGTTCACCCCAATGGGAATGCTCACATCGTAGCTGCAGAGATCGTCGCCGTCATACTCGACACCGCCGGCGCGGTACTTCGACCACACCTTGAACGAAGGCTGCACGCCCGTATAGAACGACCAGCCGCGCCCCACATGGAAGTTGATGAGCATGGGAATGTCGATGTGATTGATGCGCAAGTAGCCGTCGGCCCGGTCGTCGATGTCGGCGCCGCGCATGGCGAAGCCCACACCGCTGGTGAATGAAATGAGCCGGTTGAGGCGGTAGTTGACGTCGAGGCCCGCCGTGAGGCTGGCACGCATGTTGCAGCCCTCGGCATCGTCGCCCCAGAAGGTGCTTCCTCCCACGCCCAGGCGCGGCATGAGCGAGAAGCCGCGCGCATCGAGACTGCGGTAGTTGCCGGCGCTCCTATAGCGTTGCACACCCTGGCGGTGGCCATAGTGCTGAGCACTGCCACACAAGGCGGCAAGCATAGCCAGTGTTATAAACAAGTATTTCTTCATGACTTGCAAAATGTTAAGAGAGAGATTAAAAATATTGATAACTAAACACAATCGCTTGCGCGACAATGAGCAAATGTAGTTAAAAATCATGACACCATGCAACCAAACACGAGAAATTTAGTACTTTTGCCGAATAAAGAACGATAAAAATGCACCAACCATCATGAAGAAACTTCTCATCGCAGCCCTCGTCTGCCTTGCAACCGCAGGCACATGGGCCAGCACAAGGAGCGGCATCGCGGCGCCTCAGTTTTTGAAGCCTGGCGACAAAATCGCCGTGATTTCGCCCGGGAGCACTCCGGGCGCCGTCAACCTGGACAAGGGCGTCGACGTGCTGCGCCAGTGGGGCTTCAACCCCGTGAAAGGCCGCCACGTGACCGACGCCTACCACCTGTGGGCCGGCAAGAAGGAAGACCGCGAGGCCGACTTGCTGTGGGCCCTGCGCGACCCTGCTGTCAAGGCCATCATGTGCAGCCGCGGCGGCTACGGCTCGAGCCAGCTGCTCTATGACCTGCCCATCGACACGATCAAGAAATACAACAAGTGGATCATAGGCTACAGCGACATCACCGCCCTGCACAGCGCCCAGGTGCGTGCCGGCCACATGAGCCTGCACGCCAACATGTGCGGCCACCTGGGCGAGACCGGCGGCACCGACTCGCTGAGCCTGGTGCTGCGCGACCTGCTGCTGGGCAAGGTGCCCTCCTACAAGGTGAAAGGCCACCCCTACAACAACCCTGGCAAGGCCCGGGGCATCCTGGTGGGCGGCAACCTGAGCGTGATGGTGAACATAAGCGGTTCCAAGACCTACGACTTCCTCGACCGCGACTTTATTGCCGACAAAGACATCATTCTCTTCTTTGAGGACGTGGGCGAGAACATAAGCCGCGTGTCGAGCATGCTCTACCAGCTCAAGCTCAAGGGCGCGATCGACCACGTGAAGGGCATCATCGTGGGCCATTTCACCGACTATGAGCCCTCGGCCGGCTATGCCGACATGTACCAGATGCTGCACGAGTTCTTGCAAGACTGCGACATCCCCGTGTGCTACGACTTCCCCACCAGCCACGACGAGCGCCTCAACTACCCGCTCATCGAGGGCTGCCCCGTGGAGCTCAACGTGGGCAAGAGCGAGGTGAAGCTCAAGTTCAAGCTGTGACCACAAGCCACGGCCACCACAACTCGTCTTAGCCTGCTATTCTTCATCATCATTCACACACACAAAAAAATCAAGCTGTTTTGAAAAAATTACTGTTCCTCCTCATTTCAGTCCTGGCCATCGTGCTGGCTGCCAGTGCCGGGACCCGCGACGACTTCAAGGCCAACATCAAGGCCAGTGCCAACAACCTCCAGGCCTACCCCGACAGCAACCTGCCGCAGCTCACTCCGGCCCCGTCGGGCTACAAGCCCTTCTACATCGACCACTACGGGCGCCACGGCAGCCGCTGGCTCATCGACCCCAAGCAGTATGCCCAGCCCGTCGAGCAGCTGGCCAAGGCCGACTCGGCCGGCAAGCTCACCCCCCGCGGCCGCGAGGTGCTGGCCGTGTTGCGCAGCGTGAAGGCCGCATCCCACAAGCGGCTGGGCGAGCTTAGCGACGTGGGTGCCGAGCAGCACCAGCGCATAGCCCGGCGCATGTACCGCAACTTCCCCGAGGTGTTTGCCGGCCAGGCCGTGGTCGACGCCCGGTCGACGGTGGTGATACGCTGCATCCTCTCGATGCTCAACGAGGTCGACGTGCTCAAGTCGCTCAATCCAGCCATCAAGCTCACCACCGACGCCAGCGAGCACGACATGTACTACATGAACTACAGCGACCGCACCGCCAGCCAGCTGCGCCGCATCTTGCAGCGGGCAAGGCGCGACTCGATCGTGAGCCACTATGTGCACCCGGCCCACATGCTGCGCGTGCTCTTCAACGACACCGCCTGGGCCAGCCGCAACATCGACGCCCGCACGCTCATGACCAACCTGTGGGACGTGAACGGCAACATGCAGAGCCACCACCAGTTTGAGAAGGTCGACCTCTACGACCTCTTCAGCTTCGACGACGTGATGAGCATGTGGAACTACAACAACATCTCGTGGTACTGCTGGTCGGGCTTCACGCCCCTCACCCAGAACTATGTGCCCTACATGGAGAGCAACCTGCTGCGCGACTTCCTGGGCAAGGCCGACACCGCCATCGCCAGTGGCCGCAACGGCGCCCACCTGCGCTTCGGCCACGAGAGCGTGCTGCTGCCCCTGGTGTGCCTCATGGGCCTCAACGGCATGAACTACTCTACTGCCGACCTCGACCACCTCACCGACCGCTGGCAGACCTACAAGGTGTTTCCCATGGCCAGCAACGTGCAGTGGGTGTTCTACCGCAAGCCCGGCAGCGACGACATCCTGGTGAAGATACTGCTCAACGAGCGCGAGGCCCGGCTGCCCGCCCAGGTGGCCACCGACTGCGCCCCCTACTACCACTGGCGCGACGTGCGCCGCTACATGCTGGACGTGCTGGCTGCCAAGCCGCACGTGACCCTGCCCGCCGCCGAGGCCAAGTGAACCCATAACTCTCTCAACAACAACAAAAAGAAACGACTCCCCCGACATGCGCAACTCTATCCTCGCCCTCCTGCTGTGCACCCTGCTGGCCACCTGCGCCGCAGCGCAGCCCTCGCGCCACGACCTGCAACGCAACCCACTGCTGTGTGCGGCCAATCATGTGGCCTATCCCTGGAACGACAGCAACCTGCCGCGGCTCACGCCGCCCCCGGCGGGCTACGAGCCCTTCTACATCGACCACTACGGGCGACACGGCAGCCGCTGGCTCTCGACAGCCGCCGACTACACCGACCCCATCGAGCCGCTGGCCAAGGCCGAGCGCAAGGGCCTGCTCACTGCCCGCGGCCGCCAGCTGCTGGCCCAGCTCAGAGCCGTGCAGCAGGCCTCGCGCCTGCGCACTGGCGAGCTCAGCGACGTGGGCGCCGAGCAGCACCAGGCCATCGCCCGGCGCATGTATGAGCGCTTCCCGCAGGTGTTTGCAGGCCAGGTCACCGTCGAGGCCCGCTCGAGCGTGGTGATACGCTGCATCCTCTCGATGCTCAACGAGACCTCCACCCTGGCAGCCCTCAACCCCGACATCAGCTTTGTCACCGACGCCAGCGAGCACGACATGCACATCACAGCATGGAAAAACGCCGACAACCCCCGCTCCAACGCGCTGCGCCGCAGCATGGACAAGGTGAGCGATCGCTACCAGCAGGCCGTGGCCAGCTCGCGCTTTGTCAACGCACTGGTGAGCGACACAGCCTATGCCGCCGACAGCATCGACGCCCAGCGCCTCATGCGCGACGTCTTCGACGTGGCAGGCAGCCTGCAAAACCACCACGCCTTCGACCCCATGAGCCTGCTCGACTACTTCACCCCCGAAGAGCGCTACCAGCTGTGGCGGGCAGCCAACATATACTGGTACACCCACTCGGCCAACGCTGTGGCCAATGGCGGCCGCATGCCCTATGTGGAGCGCGACCTGCTGGCCCACATGGTGGCCACGGCCGACTCGGTCATCGCCTGCCACGGCCGCGGCGCCACCCTGCGCTTCGGGCACGAGACCTGCCTGCTGCCCCTGGCCTGCATGCTCGAGATCGACAATGCCAACTACTCCACGGCCTGCCTCGACAGCCTCGACTACAACTGGCAGTGCTACAACTACTTTCCCATGGGGTGCAACATCCAGCTCGTGTTTTACCGTCCCAGCAAGAAGGGCACTGGCAACAAGCCCGGCGACGTGCTTGTAAAAGTGCTGCTCAACGAGCAAGAGGCTCGCTTGCCGTTCAAGACCAAGACTTGGCCCTACTACCGGTGGAGCGACCTGCGCGACTACTACTACCGCAAGGCCCACACCCCCATCGACTGGACCATCGCCGCACCCGCCTGAATTTCCTGCTTGAGTTTAGATGCTTTATTTTCCACAAGTTGCTCGCCGGTGACGGCTCTGGTTCCTGCTGTGCAACCCATGACGTGTCACGCCGTAGTACATCATATTTTGCCAACACGCCAGTTTCTTTGCAAGCTCTCCAGTCCAAGTGTGACTTCCTTGGGTATAGGAGACTAAATTCAACGAAGTCAAGCAACTCGACCGTGCACGCCTTCAGGTGCTGTTAGGATTAACACACGACTCGTCCCCATGGTTAGCGGGACCCGGTTGCCTTCGCATTATTCCTGTAGTTCAGAGGTGTCTGCTTCTTGTAGTTGTAGAATATACGTGTAAAGTAGGTCGCCGTCTCAAAATGCAGTTGGGCAGCTATGTCCTGCACTGACAAGGATGTATAGTGCAGCAAATTGCATGCCTCCTGCATGATACGGCCCAGGATATATTGCTTGGTTGATACCCCCAGCGATGACCGAACGAGCTTGTTGAGATAGTTTGTGGTGATGAACAGTCGATCGGCATAGAAGGACACGCCGTGCTCCTCTTTATAGTGTTCTTCAACCAACGACCTGAAACTATCAATATATTGATTGTGGTTGACTGCTACGTTGATGTCGGCCCCTTCTTCTTTCTTGTTGTCTTCAATAAACCGAGCCCTATTGAGCAGCATGAGCGCCTCATAGAGCATGGCACGCAGGATGTGCTGATCCTGTTCGGGGCGATGTATCTCACGTTGCATGTCAAGATAGAGCTGGAGCAGCCGATCATTAAGTTTGTCGTCAAGGATAAGAAACGGCGAAGGTCGGTCGGCTTGCAGATAACTGAAATGGTCCAGGAAATGAGTGTCGCTGAAGAAGTCGAGCAAGAAGTCTTCTTCAAAGATGAGGTTGAGCGCCTCCAGCTTGCTGTCGGCGCACATCGCCCATACCTCACCAGGTATTGATGTCAGCACATAGCCACGGCCCACTGTGGCAGTGTGGTCGTTGATTGCTACAGCCTCTGAGCCGCTTGTGATGAGCAGCAGACTGTAGAAGGTTTCACGATAGACGGGCGTGCGGTGGATGTCGGGCTTCATCTTGTTTAGGTTCACCACATCTACCAGCAATTCAGGACCATACTTGTGCTTGAAGAACTTATAAAGAGGTATTCGTTTCATCTTTCAGACAAAGATAATTTGAAAAAATGACGCTGGCAAGCAGAAGTCCCGAAAAGTGACATTTTTCTCCTTTTTCTTTCATGGTCGGGTCGTCGATTCCCCCTTACTTTGCAGCAGTAAAACAAAGGATATAAAACATACAAATCATGAGCAACAATTGGTACAAGAACGAGGGCGAAGAGAAGCTGGCCGAGAAACTCATAGGCATGGAGAAAGCCGCACTGGAGAAATGGTTCAATGGTGACAGTTCAGGCTATCGTGACCTGTGGTCGAAGAAGAGCTTCAGCTATTTTGATGCAGTGTGCGTGAATCGTGTGGACACCTACGATGAGATAGCAAAGCTTGCCATAGAGCGTGTTGACCGAAAGCTGTATGCCAAGCACTATGAGGTGCGCAATGAGCGCGTGCAGGCAGTCGGGGACATGGCTGTGCTCACCTATCAACTTTATTGTGAAAGAAACCTCATCAACGTCAACTACAACTGCATTGAAGTGTTCCAGAAGGAGGAAGACGACTGGCATGTGATTCATTCCACATGGTCTATTATCCGTCCGATGGAAATGGACTTCAGCGCTATGAAGGAGATTGTGTGAGCTAATAATTATAGCGAGAGATGATAGTAAAAGATATAGATGTCAAGAGCATCATAACGAAGTCGAACATTCCAGCAGCAGAATATGCAGTGAATCCATACGTGGGATGCGCCCATGCGTGCCGGTACTGTTATGCTTCGTTTATGAAGCGCTTTACCAATCATTCTGAGCCATGGGGCTCGTTTGTGGATGTGAAACATTGGGGTGATATCAAAAACAAGGAGAAATACCGTGGCAAGAAGTTATTTCTGAGCTCGGTTACTGACCCTTATCAGCCCATAGAGAAAACCGTGGGTAACACTCGCAGGTTTCTTGAGCAGATGCAAGGCAGTGGCATCAGGTTGAGCCTTTCAACAAAGTCGGACTTGATACTGCGTGATCTTGACCTGCTGAAGACATTTCCCGATGTACGCGTATCGTTCTCAATAAACACGCTTGATGAGAATTTTCGCCGGCAGATGGATCATGGCGTGAGCATAGAGCGGCGTCTTGAGGCAATGAAGATACTTTATGACAACCACATACGCACCACTTGTTTCATTTCTCCTATCTTTCCTGGCATAACCGATGTGGAGAGCATCATCAAGCGGGTGGAAAAGCAGTGCAATCTGGTCTGGCTGGAGAACCTCAACTTGCGTGGTGATTACAAGGCACATATTCTGCAATGGATACATGAGCATCACCCGGAACTTGACATGCTCTATCACGACATCTATGCCTCAAAGCATCGCACCTACTGGAACAGACTTAATGAGAAGGTGCGGAGCTTCACTCGGGCAGAAGGATTAAAGTACCTGCGTGATACCGATGACTATCAGGCGGAGTTTGGTGAGAAGCCCATCGTAATCAACTATTTTTATCATGAGGAGATTATTCCCTCAGCAAAAAGAAAACAAAAAATATAAGAAAGGGAGACGATTATGAAAAAGAGTTTTGGTACAAAGACATTCATGTTTCCACAGCCAGTGCTGATTGTAGGAACGTATGACGAGAACGGCAACCCTGATGCCATGAACGCAGCATGGGGCACACAGATAGGAGAGCACGAGGTGGCTCTGCACATCATTGAGCACAAGACCACCGACAATATCATCAAGAAACAGTGCTTCACGCTGGCCATTGCCGACGCAAGCCATGTGGTGGAGTCTGACTATGTCGGGATCGTGGTTTTAAGAGTATGATTGTATGGAATCTTGTACATGGGTGTCACCGCAAAAGCGAGGGGTGCAAGCATTGCTACGTCTTCACGCGCGATGAGGAGAATGGCGTAGACACTAATCTCGTCAGAAAGACGGCTTCTTTCAATCTTCCACTGCGCCGCAACCGGAAAGGTGAATGGAAAATTCCATCAGGCACAGAGGTGATGACATGCTTCTCATCTGATTTCTTCTTGCCTGAAATGGACGCATGGCGCGAAGAAGCGTGGCAGATGATGCGCCTGCGTCGCGACCTCAACTTCTATATGGTCACCAAGCGGCCAGAGCGCATCCTGCAATGCCTGCCTGCCTTCTGGGACGAGATAGGTGGCCGCATCACTATGTGCTGCACAATGGAAAATCAGCAGCGTGTCGACGAAAGGCTGCCTGTGCTGTTGTCATTGCCCTTACCCCATAAGGAAATTATTGTGGAGCCTATGTTAGGCCCTGTAGACTTCCACGGCAACCTTGATGATATAGCATGCGTCACCGTTGGAGGCGAGTCGGGAAGAGATGCCCGCCCCTGCCGCTACGATTGGGTGCTTGATGTGCGCAGGCAGTGCATTGACGCCGGTGTGCATTTTCATTTCATGCAAACTGGCGCATGCTTCATCAAGGATGGCAAGACTTACCATTTGACTCACGGCATACAGATGCAACAAGCACGGAAGGCAAATATAGACTACTGAACCGGCTGGGCTACAATCGGTTTGCCATGAGACAACGCACCCTGCGATAGTCTATGACGGCATCCCACAGGGTCTTCTACTCTGCCCCCACACCGCCCCCCGGGCTCCCTAAAGGGCGCGGGCGGGGGTCACTGGCGGGCGGTGAGCAGGTCGATGAGCTCGGGCACGCCCTGGGTGGCCTTCTTGGCAATCACGTGCACATAGCTGGGCACAGCCACCGGCTTCGGGTCGATGTAGTAGACCTGGGCCGTGCTGGGGGCATACTGCAGCAAGGCTGCTGCCGGGTAAACCACCAGCGAGGTGCCTATGACCACCATCACATCGGCCTGCTGGGCCAGCTCGCAGGCTGGGCCGAAGTTGGGCACGTCCTCGCCGAAAAACACAATGTGGGGCCTCACGTGGTCGCCATGGTCGTCGACCGTGTCGACGCTGGTCTCGAGCCCCTTGTCGCTCAGCTTGTCGCACGGCAGGGTGTAGACGCGCTCGGGGTGCCGCAGCGAGCGCACCTTCATGAGCTCGCCGTGCAGGTGCAGCACGTGGCTGCTGCCGGCCCGCTCGTGCAGGTCGTCGACATTCTGGGTGATCACGTTCACGTTGAAGTATTTCTCCAGCTCCACCAGCCCGTAGTGGGCGGCATTGGGCTCGACTTGCTCCACCAGCTTCTTGCGCAGCCCGTTGTAGAAGCGGTGTATGAGAGCGGGATCGGCGGCAAAGCCCTCGGCACTGGCCACCTGCATCACGGGATACTTGTCCCACAGGCCGCCTGCGTCGCGATAGGTCGACATGCCACTCTCGGCACTGATGCCTGCTCCAGTCGAAATCACTAAGTTTTTCATCATGTTTTCACGATTTAAAGAACAATTGTGATACAAATTTAAACTTTTTTATTGGAAATATGCCGTTAAAAACTATAAATAACTTTAACTTTGCATCTTGGTTTGCCAGCCATGACGTGCCGGCAGGCCGAAAAACAGCACATCACAACTGTAACACCCACATATTCACAACACAAGAAATGGACAAACTGAGTTATGCATTGGGCCTGAGCATGGGCCAGAATTTCAAAATGAGCGGCGTGGCCACCATCAATGTCGACGACTTTGCACAAGCCTTGAAGGCCGTGTATGAGAACACCGAGAAAAAGATGAGCTACGACGAGGCCAAGACGGTGGTGCAAGACTACTTCAAGCAGCTGGAGTCGTCGATGGCCGACAACAACGAGAAAGCTGGCAAGCAGTATCTGGCCGACAATGCCAAGGCCGAAGGCGTGAAAGTGACCAAGAGCGGCCTGCAATACAAAGTAATAGAGGAAGGCACCGGCGAGAAGCCCGGCCCCAACGACGTTGTGACCGTGCACTACCAGGGCCGCCTCATCGACGGCACCGTCTTCGACAGCAGCATCGAGCGCGGCGAGCCTGCCACCTTTGCAGTGGGCCAAGTGATACCCGGCTGGGTCGAAGGCCTGCAGATGATGCAAGAGGGCGCCACCTGGCAGCTCACCATCCCCAGCGAGCTGGCCTATGGCAACCACGGCACGGGCCCCATTCAGCCCAACTCCACGCTCATCTTCGACGTGAAGCTGCTCAAGGTGCAGCACAACAAGTAGCGGGTGAGCCGCCACAGCACAACGACACAGAAAAAAAGAAAGCATATTTTTTTCACAGCAACTCTAATGTTGAGATCACACATCATTCTCATCTTGGTCCTGGGCCTGCTCCTTCCCATGGCCAGTTGCGACAACAACAACAAAGGGAGCGACAAGGAGAAGGCCCTCAACGACTCGGTGAGCGCACTGGTGGGCAAGGAGGGCGCCGGCGAGTGCGAGATGCTCATCAAGCAGATCCCGCCCGGCCGCTTCAAGCTCGACCGGGCCGCCTATCTCGAGGGCTTTGCCCAGATACTGCTGTGCGACACGCTCGACCACGACCAGAGCTACATGCTGGGCGTGAGCCAGGCCATCCAGATGTACGGCCAGCTCATGCAGTGGGAAGACCAGTACGGCATAAGTTTCAACAAGACCCTGCTCCTGAAGGAGTTCCGCAAGGCCTTCCTCGCCAAGAAGCCCGTGTCGCAAGACGAGCTGCAGCGGCTCTCGAGCCAAATACAGCTCTACTTCAGGCAAGCCACCCAGCAAGTGGTGAAAAAGAAAGCCGAGCTGGGCAAGACCTACCTCGTCGAGGGGCAAAACTACATTGCCCGGCAGGTAAGGAATGCCGGCTACACCAAGGCCCCCAGCGGCATTGCCTACAAGGTGCTGCGGGCTGGCAAGGGCGAGCGCTTCATGGCCGGCGACTATGTGCATATCAGCTACAAGGGCATGCACACCGACGGCACCGTGTTTGACCAAAGCCAGAAAGGCGAAATCGTGCAAATCACCGATCTCGACTTCATCGAGGGCTTTGTCGAGGCACTCAAGATGCTGAGACCCGGAGCCCGCCTGAGCGTGATCATACCTGGCAACCTGGCCTACGGCATGGAGGGCGACGACGATAGCGGCATCAAGCCCGGCGAGGCCCTGGTCTTCGACATCGAAGCCGGCCCCAAGGCCACCCCTGCCCAGGTGAAGCAGTACCAAGCCGAGCAAGACCGGCAGGAGCAACAATACGACGACTATCAATAATACGAACCAACGACAATGAACAAAGCTATCATCCTGGCCACCGTAGCCTTTGCAGCCGTAGCCACAAGCAGCTGCAAGCACAAGTACAACATAAGCGACCAAGACGCCACCGCAGCCCAAGAGCAATACCAAGAGCTGTCGACCGCACAAAGCGAGGACAAGGCCTTCATCGCCCGGCAACTCAAGGCCGACACCGCCCTGAAGCAGACGGCCAGCGGGCTGGTCTACAAAATTACGGCCCCGGGCAGCGGCGAGCAATTTAAGGAAGACGACAAGGTGAAAGTCATCTACACGGGCAAGCACGTCGACGGACAGGTGTTTGACTCAAGCAACGGGCAGGCCGTGAGCTTCCCGGTAGCCGCTGTAGTGCCCGGCTTCAAGCAGATGCTGCTCATGATGCGACCTGGCGCCAAGGCCTACTGCATCATTCCGGGCGACCTGGCCTACGGCCAGCAAGGTACCCCCGACGGCAGCATCGCCCCCAACGAGACCCTCGTCTTTGAAATCGAGGCCGTGGGCCTGGACAAGTGAAACAGCAATCAAGACAACAAATCAAAACGACTAATAAAATCCCAAAGAAAATGAAAAAAGTAATGTATCTCGTAATGGCCGCCTTGGTCATGGCAGGCACAGTGAGCTGCAACAAGAAAGCCAACAGTGACAAACCCGCCCCGCTCGACGACTCGATAAGCGCAATCTACGGCAAGGGCACCGGCATGCAGCTGCGCTTGCAAGACGCACAGCCTGTGGGCGGCATGTACGGGCAAACTAAGAAGAAACTCGACAAGGCACAATTCCTGAGAGGCCTGAAGGCCGGATTGGCCCTCGACACCACAGCCGCCGACATGGCCTACATGCAGGGCTTCGAGATGGGAGCTCAGCTGGGTGGCGGCATCCCGCAGATGAAGGAGCAGCAAGGCATCAACTTCAACAAAGACATCTTTGTGCAGGAGCTGGAGACGGCCCTCAACGGCAAGAAGGCTCCCACCGAAAAAGAGATGCAGGAGCTGGGCAAGCAGCTGCAGCAACTGCTGGGCAAGGCTCAGGAGCGCTTCATGAAGAACGCCCCCAAGCAGCAAGGCCAGGCCGTGCCGCAACAAGGCCAGAAGCTCACTCCCGAGCAGGCCGCACAGCTCAAGAAGGCCGCCGAAGCCGCACAGAAGCAAGCCGACGCCAAGAAGGCCAAGTAACACGCCCATGTGCAGCCTTCACCCCCTGTGACAGGCCACAGTGCAATCAAAAAAAAACAACAAGCCCCCCACCCGCTTCCCTGCCACAGGGGAGACTGGAGGGGGCTTTTCACTAAAACTCATCACACACAATGAAAAAGATACTACTACTGGCCGCCCTCGCGGCCACACTCACAGCCCAGAGTGCAAGCGCCGTCACCGACGCCGAGTTCAAGGCCAAGCAAGACACGCTGAGCATGGCCATGGGCAAGCTGTGCGGCGCACAATTCTCGTCGATCGCCAGCAAGGACTCCACCTTCAACAAGCAAGACTTCATCGCCGGTTTCATGCAGGTGATGAAGGCCGACACCACGCGCACCAGCTACATGGACGGCCTGGAGATGGGTGCCGAGCTCTATGCCCAAATGAAGCAGATGAAGCAGCGCGACGGCATCGCTCTCGACCGCAACCTCGTGGCCCAGTACCTGCAATCCACCCTCAACGGCCCCGCACTGGGCCAGCAGCAGCTCATGGCCGTCAACAACGAGGCCCGCAACAGCTTCATCGCCGTGCAGGCCGCAGTGAAGCAGCGTCTGAGCCAGAGCAACCAGGAGAAGGGCGCAGCCTATATCGCCAAGACCCTCAAGAGCGAGAAAGGCTGGAAAAAGACCGCTTCGGGCCTGGCCATCAAGATGCTGGCAGCCGGCAGCGGCGCCACATTTGCCGACACGGCCAGCGTGCGCCTCACCTACAAGGGCACCCACATCGACGGCAGCACCTTCGACGAGTCGAAAGACACCATCGCCATGGACCTCAAGCATGTGGTTGCAGGCTTCAAAGAGGCCCTCACGCTCATGCGCCCCGGCAGCAAGGCCGTGGTGATCATGCCCAGCAGCATCGCCTACGGCGACAACGGCGCCGGCTTCGACCAGCGCAGCGGCAAATATGCCATCGCGCCAGGCGAGACACTGCAATTTGAAATCAACGCCATAGGCCTCGACACAGACAAGCCAGCCGGCGTGAAGACCCAGAACATCAAGACCCCCGTGGGCTCGGCCACCCGCGTGGTACCCAACAAGAAGGGCGTGCGCGCCAGGAGCGGCAAGGGCACCCCGGGCCGGGGGAGCCAGAAGAAATAACTTGCTCCACTGCCAGTTACCTCATTTTCATCACCCGGGAAGCCACTGTTGCTCCCGGGTGATTTCTTTTATCGGAAAATAATTAGTAATTTTGCGCGTCAATCAAGAGAACATGGACGAAGACTTCGACATCAGGAACCCGCGCCAGAAGAGCGACCAAGACTTTGAGAAAGCCTTGCGTCCCATGCAATTTGACGATTTTGCCGGTCAAGACAAAATCATCGACAACCTGCGCGTGTTTGTCGCTGCGGCCCGCATGCGCCACGAGGCACTCGACCACATCTTGTTTCACGGTCCTCCAGGCCTGGGCAAGACCACACTGAGCAACATCATTGCCAACGAGCTGGGAGTGGGCTTCAAGGTGACGTCGGGCCCCGTGCTCGACAAGCCCGGCGACCTGGCCGGCATCCTCACCTCGCTCGACGAGAACGACGTGCTCTTTATCGACGAGATACACCGGCTGAGCCCCGTGGTTGAGGAGTACCTGTACAGCGCGATGGAGGACTACCGCATCGACATCATGATCGACAAGGGCCCCGGCGCCCGCTCGGTGCAGCTCACGCTGGCGCCCTTCACCCTGATAGGCGCCACCACCCGCAGCGGCCTGCTCACCTCGCCCCTGCGCGCGCGTTTCGGCATCAACTGCCACTTGCAGTACTACGACCACAAGGTGCTCGAGGGCATCGTCAAGCGCTCGGCACGCCTGCTCAACGTGCCCATCACCGACGATGCCGCGCTCGAGATTGCCCTGCGCAGCCGCGGCACGCCGCGCATTGCCAACTCGCTGCTGCGCCGCGTGCGCGACTTTGCCCAGGTCAAGGGCACCGGCACCATCGACAGCAAGATTGCCCGCTATGCCCTCGAGGCCCTCAACATCGACCAGTACGGCCTCGACGACATCGACAACAAGATATTGCTCACGATCATCGACAAGTTTCACGGCGGCCCGGTGGGCCTGGGCACCATCGCCACCGCCCTGAGCGAGGACCCCGGCACCATCGAGGAAGTGTATGAGCCCTACCTCATCAAGGAAGGCTTCATCAACCGCACACCTCGAGGCCGCGAGGCCACCGAGCTGGCCTACAAGCACCTGCACCGCACGCGCGCGCAAGCGTCGGGCTCCCTGTTTTGACAACATTTTTTCATCTCGCACACGCAGGCCGCATCACAGTTGTGCGGCCGTGCTCAAAATCACAACAATGGCTGCAAATTTAAAATCGTTAGCTAAAGACACAGCAATATACGGGCTGAGCAGCATCGCGGCCCGCTTCATCAACTACCTGCTCGTGCCCATCGAGACCTTCTCGTGGACGGCCAGCGGGGGCCAGTATGGCATCATCACCAATGTGTACTCCTATATAGGGCTGCTCATCATCGCGCTCACCTTCGGCATGGAAACCACGTTTTTCCGTTTTGCCAACAAGGAGGGCGAGAATGCCCCATTGGTCTACTCGACCGTGCTGCGCATGGTGGGCACGGTAGTGGTTGCCTTTGCCGCGCTCGTGATCCTCTTTCTCAAGCCCGTGACCGCCGCCATGGGCTACACCGAGCACCCGTGGTACATAGGCACGATGGCCATATGCGTGGCTATCGACTCGTGGTCGTGCATCCTCTTCGACTACCTGCGCTACCAGCACCGACCCATGAAGTTTGCCTTGCTCAAGATAGCCAACATCATGATCAACGTGATCTCGGTGTGCCTGTTTCTCATCGTGTTTCCCAAGCTCAAGATCAACGCCTTCGGCATCTACGACCAGCACTATGTGCCCGACGTGGGCATCGTGTTCTACATCAACCTGGCGTGCTCAATCGTGACGCTGCTCATGCTCTACAAGGAGGTGCGAGGCGTGCGGGCAGGCTTCGACTGGGGGCTGTGCAAGCGCATGCTCTCCTACACCTGGCCCATGCTCATCCTGGGGCTGGCCGGCCAGCTCAACCAGAGTGCGTCGACCATCCTGTTTCCCTACTTCTACAGCGGCAGCGTGCACGAGGCCCACACGCAGCTGGGCATATACGGCAGCTGCATCAAGATAGCCATGATCATGGTCATCATCACCCAAGCCTTCCGTTTTGCCTACGAGCCCTTTGTGTTCGGCAACAAGAGTGCCGACAAGAAGCAGACCTATGCCCGCGTGATGAAGTACTACATCATCTTCACGCTGCTGGCATTTCTGAGCGTGATAGGCTACATGGACATCCTGCGCTACCTGGTGGGGCCGTCCTACTGGGAGGGGCTCAAGGTGGTGCCCATCGTGATGGCGGCCGAGATCATGTTTGGCGTGTATTTCAACCTGAGCTTCTGGTACAAGCTCACCGACCGCACGATATGGGGTGCCTACTTCTCGGGGCTGGGCTGCCTGGTGCTCATAGCCATCGACATTTTCCTCATTCCCAAGTTCAGCTACATGGCTTGTGCCTGGGCCGGCTTTGCAGCCTACGGCATCAGCATGGTGGCCAGCTACATCTTCGGGCAGAAGTACTACCCCATCAACTATCCCCTCAAGGAGATATTCTTCTACACCGTCCTGGCCGCAGTGCTCTTTGCCGGCATGGAGGTCGCCCAGTCGCGGCTGGGCTCGGTGCCGTGCCTGCTGGTGAACACCGGCCTCATTGCCATCTATGCTGTTGTCGTGGTCAAGCGGGAGCACATGAGCGGCATGCTGGCCAAGTTGCCCGTGGTGGGGAGGCTGTTCAGGTGAAAAAAATCTAAAAAAGGATTAAAAAGCGTGCTTTGTGCTGGCGACACGCGCCCAGCGGCGGCAATCGAGCACAATTTAAGCACGTTTTTTATTATCTTTGTCAACATGTAATTTTTATCGGCACCCACGATGCGAGCATTTCTCATATCAGTCATCACGATACTGGTCACGACCGCGAGCCTGCAAGCGCAGCAACGCGAGCTGGACCTGAGCAGCAACTCGCCCGAAATACGCGACCTGGTGTATGACGGCATCGACGTGTCGAGCTACCAGGAGGACATCGACTGGAGCGCCACGGCCAGCGACAAGAACATCAAGTTTGTCTACGTCAAGGCCACCGAGGGCACCAGCTACAAGTCGCGCCACTACCAGTACAACATCGAGAATGCACGCAAGCACGGCCTGCGCGTGGGCAGCTACCACTTCTACCGGCCCAACATCCCGGTCATCAAGCAATTCCAGAACTTCACCTCGATCGTGAAGCTCAACGAGCAAGACCTGGTGCCGCTCATCGACATCGAGACCAAAGGCGGCCTCACGGGCGCCCAGGTGGCCGACAGCGTGCTCGCCTTTGCCCGCATGCTCGAGCGCCACTACGGCTGCCGCCCCATGATCTACACCGGCAGCTCATTCTACAACAGCTACCTGCGCGGCCGCCTGGCGGGCTACAAGCTCTTTATCGCCCGCTATTCCAAGTATCCGCCCCGGCTCGCCGACGCCACCTGGACGCTGTGGCAATTCTCTGAGCGCGGCCGCATAGCCGGCATCGACAGCTATGTCGACCTGTGCCGCTTCAACACCGGTTGCAACCTCAACAGCATCCTCATCAAGGGCCGCCGCCCGGCACGTGCCACCACCCGCACCACGGCAGTGCCGCCGCGCAAGGTTGCGCCCAAGCCCCAGCAGCAGCAAGTGCCCCTGAGCAAGAAGGAGATGGAAAAGCAGCGCAAAGCCCAGGAAAAGGCCGAGAAGCAAGCGCGCAAAGAGGCTGAGAAGGCTCGCGAACAGGCGCGCAAGCAGGCCGAGGCCGAAGCCAAGGCCAAAGCCAAGCGAGAAGCCGAAGCCCAAAAGGCGGCTGAAAAAAAAAGAGAACAAGACCGCAAGGCCCTGGAGCAGCAGCAAGCCAGGCAAAAGCAGGAGCAAAAGCAGGCGCTCAAAGACGCCGAGCGAGCTCGCGAGAAAGCGCGCAAGCAAGAGGCCGCTCGCAAGGCTCAACAGCAAAGCGCCAACCAAAAGGCAAAAAGCCAAGGCAAACGGGTGAACCAAAGCTCGGCCGATAACGACGACGATGTATACATGCCCATCAAGAAACGATAAACCTCAAGCACGAAAAGCCTTATTAAAAAAAGTTTTTATGCTGCAACAGGAAAATTGCAAACATAGTTCTATTTCCAACAAATCTCAGACAAAAAAAGAATGAGTGACATCGTTTATCAATTAAAAATATAGTAATTTTTAACAATTAAAGACTAAAAGGCGGATTCCAGAAGCAAGTGCAAAGTTACGCTATTTTTCTTTAATCATGTCTTTGGGCTTTCGAAATCCGTTTTTCTTTCTTGGCCTGTTGTTTAATTTTTCGATGATGCTCTTGACATATAGCCTTGAAATTCCCCTAAAGTCCGTCTTCTTCGGAATATATTGCCTGATGAGCCCGTTCATGTTCTCGATAGCTCCCTTCTCCCACGAGCAGTACGGATGTGCGAAGTAAACTTTCGTGTTAAGTTCCCTCGCAATGATTTCGTGTGCGGCAAACTCCGGCCCGTTGTCTGTCGTTATCGACCTTACAGGCAACCCGCTCTCCCGTATGAGTCTCACCACGGCATATGCCAGTGGAACGGCCTGCTTTCCCGTATCGAGTTTCTCCATGAGCATAAAGCAGCTCCTCCTCTCAACCAGAGTAACGATGGCACCTTTGCCTTCCTTTCCTACGATGGTGTCCATCTCCCAGTCTCCTATGGTCTGTCCATAGTCCGTTTCCGGTCTTTCGTCAATGGAGAGGCGGTTGGGAATATGCGCCTTGGTGGTAAGCAAGGACTTTTGCCTTGGTCTGCCTCCATGCCTGAGGTGCTTTCGGATGTTGTCCCCGTAATGTGGGGAAAGGGCCGCTATCCAGTTGTATATGGTTGACTTGGACACCGTGATGCCCTCTTTCTTGCCAAGCCATCCGGCGACTTCCTCCGGCGACCACTGCTCCTTACGGATAAGTTCAAAAACACGGCTGCGTACATAGGGAGCGATACGGCGATTGCCAGGTGTCCTGGCCTTGCGTCGTTTGACTTTCAATACGGCCGTACGTGCGTCATAAACGCCTTTAGCATTAGAATTACGCCTTCGCTCACGAGAAACCGTGCTTACTGACACACCAATAGTCTCGGCTATGAAACTAAGTGAGAATTTCGTTTGGAGTAGCACACTTATTGTGTATCTTTGCTCCGAGGTTAATTGTTTATACATCACAATACAAAATTAATTAATCTTAGGGAGGGGAACGAAAGATCTCCTCTTTTTTTGTATTGCTTAAGTTATCCGCCAATGCTCTTTGGGGGCTTCGCGCCCCCAGCCGCAAGGCAAACCTCCGCGGTGTTTTTCATGTTTTAATGCACCGCAGAGTTTTGCACTTCTAATTGGAATTAGCAAAAAAACTATTATATTTGCAAATAAAATTATCTAATAAACCCAAGTCTCCCATGGGCTTGATCTACCTTCACTTAAAAACTAGAAATCTTTATGTTGAAATCATGCACCTCTTTAGTTATGGCAACGATAACGATAGCCATGGCATCGCTACCGATACCAGTTTTTGGGAACGGATTCTTCCTTGAAAAGCCCCATCTGCCGGTAGAATGCATAATACCATTATATTATGATGACTAATATAACCCACATTTGTGTTTTCATGGCACTCTTGCTCATGGCCATTTCATGCAATAGTGAAGCAGACAGAGTCTACAACCTCGTAGGATTCAAAAAGTATCAGACTTTTAACGAATACACTATGAAAGCCGATGGTGTTGCAAAGAGGGCTCCGTTTGTATATGTGCATTCATCGGGTAATAGAATTATCGTAGCCTCGTCGGACAAACTCAGAAAACTCGCAGCCTACACCTATCATCCCGATGCAAAGTACTGGAGCTCGATTATTGTGAACACAGATGGAGTGGACACCATCTACAGATTCTTTTATAATGACACAATCATTGAACAAAGGATAGGGTATTGTTCTGTCCCTGACTCAAGCTACGAGGAACATCGTGTAAAATTGTTTATTAAAATTTATATGAAAACCAAACACAATTGCGTGAGCATAAGGCCTGATACCGTTAATGATTATTACGACACCAACCGGTTTGTTAAACTGCGGGATCTGTGTCGCAATTACAAGAAACGATGCCGGGATCTGTCGAAGATAGACGACAGAATATACGATGGAGATGAAGGGTATCTCGACTTTGAAAAAATCATATCAGGAGACTCTATGATTTATTGCAGCAGAGTGAAAAAAGGCCTGATATTAGAAAAATTCCCTTTTGGCAGCCTGGGCGAATGGGGCACAGGACCAGGTTTTAGTGGCAGCGAGAAAAGTTGGGAATACAATGAAGAAGCCAGCTACACCAGGGAGGGAGCCTACTATGACTGGCCGCGGTTGAAGCACTATGTGGATGTGAGCCCCGTTCCTGCCAATGGGAATGTGACATACAAGGATGGTTGCGAGACTCGCATGCTCAAGAACAAATGGCTCAAAGGGAAAGAGTATATTGTCGACCTCATGATAGATGAGAGGGGCCAGGTGCTGAAGGCCGAATTGAGGAGCTCCGGAGGGAATGAGGCCCAAGACCAGTGGGTGCTCAAGATGGCCCGGAGGTTCCGCTACAGGCGGCCGGCCATGCGTGATGGCGAAGCGGTGAAATGCTGGCACTGGGTGCTGCTGGAATTCACCGAATGAGACTTTCAATCCTCAAACAAGAATGTGAATTGAATGAAAGGAAGAAACACATTATTCACCTGGTGGTGCACGTCATTATCCTAAAACGATAATCCTCATCAATCAGGCAAAGCCTGAAAAAAATATGAAAACTAAGAAAATCAACATTTGTGTTTTAATGGCACTCTTGCTCATGGCCACTTCTTGCAAGAGGCTGTTTAAAGGAACATGGCCAAAGTATGAGACGTTTAACGAATACACCATGAAAGGAGAGGGTGTGGCAAAGAAAGCCCCATATGTGCGGGTGTATTCATCGGGCAATAAAATCATTGTTGCATTGATGGGCAATTACACCAAACAGAGGTCCTACACCTACCATGCCAAGGGAAAGTACTGGAGCTCAGTCATGAAAAATCCTGAGGATGAGAAGATGACCACCGTTTACAGATTCTTTTATAATGACACAATCATCGAACAAGAGGTAACGAGACGTGCTGTTGCCACCGAAAACGAAAGCTATATCATATGGTACACTCAGATCTATCTGAAAACCAAGCATAATTGTGTGATCATCACTCCGGGGGCCAATGAAGACCTCAACAACGACAACAGATTCTTTAAACTGAGAGAAATATGTAGGAATTATAAAAAACAACGCGTCAACCTGGCTGAGTCAAATAGGAGCCAGAGTGAAGGCAACATAGAAGAGGGGTATCTCAATTTTGATAAAACAATATCACGCGACTCTTTGTATTATCGTTGCATGACTAAAACCGGCCCGCTAATTGTAAAATTTCGCACAGGCCCCTTGGGAGAATGGATCACGGAGCCAGCTTTTGGGGAAGAAAGATACCTAGACGACATATATAGCCCCGTACGTTCCTCTATTAACAAAGCCTGATTCACTGGGTTGTGCACGGCATTATTCCAAAACGATAATTCCCATGCATTCAATACTAAAAAAAATTAATATACGGCCAAAACATTTCTCTATTGTCTGTTTCGTTTGAAATTTTTGTTTAAATTTGAAACCTAACAAACTTAAACCGGCCTTATGAGGACAAAAATGCCCCCCAACCCTAATATTGCTGCTATTTTCCTCCTTTGGGTAGCTATCTTGAGTGTCGCGACCATGGGCAGTGCACAGCCAGTAACTGGTGCAGCCACCGCTCCGGGGGAGGAGGCTGCCACAGGCCCCGTCACGCTCAGCGCGGTGGAGTACTGCGCGGGGCACGAGTACCGCAACGGGGTGCTCGAGCGGGTGCATAACGACTACGGCTACTGGGCCGGCGGCAGGTATCACTACTACATCAAGGACTACCAGGGCAACGTGCGTGCCGTCATCGACGAGGCGGGCAGGCTCGAGGAGGTGAACAACTACTACCCCTACGGTGGGCTCATGGGTGCCGCTGGCAGCGGTGTGCAGCCCCGCAAGTACGGCGGCAAGGAGCTCGACCGTGAGAACGGCCTCGACTGGTACGACAGCCAGGCCCGCCACTACCCCACTATTACGCGGTTCATTACCATGGATCCTATGGCGGAGAAATACTATTCTGCCAGCCCATATTCATATTGTCATGGTAATCCCATTAACAGAATTGACCCAAACGGTGCAGAAATCAGCTTGAACAAGGCTATCGAAAACAAGGTGTGTGATGCAGAAACAATCAGCCAATATGTTTCAAGATTGAATGCCGCATTCATTGGTATCGCAACATTCAATTATGATATAACAAACAACATGGTTATCAGGAGTCTTTCGCTTCCCGATGTGGTTATCACACTTACAAAATAGAATTTAATGATGAGATTCATTATATACGCATTTTTTCTACTATTATCAATCGGTCTGCTTTCATCGTGCAGGTCGGCCAAGCCGGCTAAATTTCTCATGCTTACTGCCGACAGCATCAAGTATTGGAATTTGACCGATGGTAAATTTGGGATTGCCTTCAAAAAGAATCATAGCTTTGTAGAGTATGATGGCAAAGGAATGATATACACTGATTGTATTTCTTACAAATATTTTGACATCTACCATGATTCAATCCGATATTTCTATGGCGGGCGTGAGGGCATAAAAACAAGAGATAAACTATATTACAATGCCGATAGAATCATAAAATTGACCGAGGACACATTGGTTTTGGCTTCTTGTGGAAAAGATGCAAGGCAAAGGGTGTTTGAGAAATCAAAAAATCAAAATATTGTCTTGACGGTCAGGCCTGAGGAGAGATGGGGTTTCAAATATCCTAAATTGAGAAAGGACATCAATGTTGACTCAATATTTAGCTCTTTGTATACTTCTGTTCCTAAAATTGCAGCACCAGAGCAATTCTCTGCCCAGGCCTACATGTTAATAGGCAAGGACGGGGATGTTGCTAACATCGACTTAAAAGATTGTTACCCACCCCGTAACGAGTATCCCATCTTCTTTGACATGCTAATGTCAAAAATAAGACTGCTGAAATTTGTGCCTGCGAGAATAGAACAAGACGGAAAAATTAGTGAGACATTCGAATTCAACGTCGCTCTTCCAATTAGCAGTAAAAAGAAAGAATCACGATAATGCAGAAGAAAAGAAAGGAGTGGTTTGAGAAATGAAACTTCTATATTGCTTCATCTTATTCCCGCTATGCTGCCTGGCCGAAAGCACTTCAGGCAACAACATTCAAAAGCTATATGTGTTTGAGGATAGTCCATTGCGGATGATAACCATGAGGTTTGAGAATGATTCAACTGTTACGATCTCGAATAGAGAGAATGAGAATAATGGCTGGAAACACATTCTTTTCTTTTCCGACACATATCGTTATAACTGGATTAGCCATAGGAAAATAGGCCTGTACTTGTCAACAACCAACCGTGATGATTATACAGTGAGGAAGAAACCCATTCTGCCTGCAAGAATGAATACATCCCAAAAAGTGAATTACAGTTGTCAGATTTTTCCTCTTTTATCCGACGGTGTCATAACCTTCTCAGAAGACTATTCGTTGTTATCCGCAGCCAATTTTATTCTTAGAAGCACCGACAGCCTGAAATGGATGTCCAAAACAAATTTAGTGAGCCCTCTGTTGTACGCAAGGTTGGGAATTGGTAAGTTCAAGAAATATCTATACAAGTTCGGTGACCGAAAAGAACGAAACCTGACGTTTCACTTTGTAGACAGTAAAACAGTAGAGATAGAAAACCGTGACTTAAGCGGTAAAGGCCTTAGTTTCATCGACCGGTATGAAGTCAAGCCCTATAAAAAGAAGTTGTGCCGATATAAAATCGTTAAACTTCTGTCAACCACACGTAGCGACAGGAGAAAAGCCTCCTGCCTGCCACCTATGAGCAGCGGAGAAATGTCATGCAGCAGCAATGTTTTACCAATTTTAGAAGGGAAGTGTATTTATTTCAATATAAGCTATCTCCTATTGCAAATAGGGCAATTCTCCTTCAATTATGTGGGCGACACAGTGCCATTGGGGTAGAGCAATCAACGCCCTATCCAAAAGAAATATCCTTTTGAAAAATGCTGGACTGGGTGTAGCAGAAATTCACCGAGTGAAATCGCCTGGGCTGCGGCAATGGGAATGCGGTACAAGACAATATAAGCGGAGTTGTCACGTTATAATGATGTCATGGAGCGACAATCTTCAAGCACCAATAAGGTTGCAACTTGATAAGTGTCGCCTATGGGTAAGGATTGGTGACACATCGTAAGTTTACCCACCCTAATATTTCGAAAAGTAAACCAAAAGGCAAAGAGAAGGAAATAATCGAAATGAAACGTTAATTTATCGATAAAAATCGCCGATTGGTATAAAAAATTTGGCGGGCAAAAAAATTCTTCGTTTCTTTGCAATGTTCAAAACACTAATAGGGTTTATAATAGGGATATTAAGGGGTTTAGACTTTTGAAAAGTAATGAAAAATATTCTTAGTAGTGATTTTAATGTACAATTGGCAACAATTGTAAAGAAATAGCAGGAGCAGTGATGCCCCTGTTATTTTTTCTGCCGCTACAATCAAAAAAAATGCCCAGCGAGGCCGGTGCGGCCTTGTGAGTTAAAAAAGATTTATCTACTTTTGCAATTATTAATGTTTGTTTAACCCCCCACTATTTTTACCACAACATGAACAAAACCTACAAAATGTGCTGTGCAGCAGCAATCTTACTACTCAACACCCTTACCCTGGCCGCAGGCAATGTTTCGATCAAGTTTGCCCAAAATGTGTCGCACGCCTCGACCGAGGCCTACCTGGTCGACGCCGCCAGTGCGCAAGAAGAGAAGCTCACCCCGGCCAGCGACGGCTACACCTACACGGTTCCGTCGGGCAGCAACGTCAAGCTCAAGGTGACCCCCGACAAGGGCTATGTCGTGTATGTGTGGCAGAAGGGCGCCAGCGAGAGCAACCTGTCCGAAATCAGAGAGTCCTACTCCTCGACCGAGCAAACCCTGAAAAGCGTGGGCTCCGACCTGGTTGTGACGGCCGACGTGTGCAAGCTGGTGCCAGCCACCTTTGTCGTGCCCAAGGAAGGCACGCTCGGAGCCGAAGTCAACGTTGAGGAGCAAGGCGACTTCGGCCGCCTGATCGCCCCCGAGGCCGACGGCATCACCTACATGCTGCCCGAGGGCCGCGGCGCCTACTTCGATCCCCGCCCGGCCGACGGCTACAACATCCTGGTGTGGAAATTTGAGGACAACTCCATCTTCCCTTCCCACCCCGACCAGTTCTACAAAAACAATGTGCCCAGCGGCTTCTATCTGACTGTGGCGTTTTACAAAGACGGCGAGACCCGCACCGTGACCTACAGGCAGCCGCACACGGCCCAGCTCACTTGCTACAACCGCAGCGAGTATGACAGCCCGGTCATTGCCTCGGGCGCAACGGTCACGCCTGGCGACCAGATTCTCTTTGAAGTCGCTCCGCCCGACAATCCCTCGGGCAAGGTGATCGTGCACCACTGGCTGGTCAACGGCAAGCCCTATACCGATGCAAGCGGCGAGTACTTCACCGACAACTCGCTCACGCTCATGGCTATCGACAATCTCGACGTCGAGGTCGTGCCCGAGGCCGAGTATACCGGCGTGACGGCCGTCGAGCTGCAAGGGCTCACCGCTGTTGCCAGCGCCAGCGACGGCACCATCGTTGTCACGGCCGGCAGCGGCACGGCTGCACTCTACAGCCTGCAAGGTGCATGCCTGGGCCAGAAAACGATAGCAGGCGGGCAAGCCGTGTTCCACGTCGACGGCGCAAGCAAGGGCTCGGTCTACATTGTGGTCGTCAACGGCCAGGCTGTGAAAGTCATGTTCCAGTAAAACGCGTCACACTGCCTGTAGAATGAACACATCGATACCCCGGTGCTGCCTGCTCATGCTGGCAGCACTATTGCCTGTGCTCGCTGCCGCCCAAGGCTACTACGACGCCAGCAAGAAACCCGATGGCGACGGCACCGCCCGCTCGCCCTACCAGATTGCAACCCTCCACAACCTGCTGTGGATAGCCCAGCAGGTGAACGGGGGCATCGACCTGGCCGACACCTATCTCGTGCAGACGCAAGACATCGACTGCAGCCCCACCCGGCAATGGGACGGCGGGCACGGCTGGGCGGCCATAGGCGGCATGCAAACCGTGAACGGCATGGTCAAGAAAATGGCTTTCAGGGGGCACTACGACGGCCAGGGACACGCCATCAATCAGCTCTACGTCAACCGCCCCACCGATTTCCAGGGGCTGTTTGGCTACGTCTACGGCGGCTCGGTGCGCGGCCTGCGCCTCAACGGCGCTCACATCGAGTGCACCGAAAACCTGGGAGTGCTCACAGGATACGCCTTTGAAGAGGAAGTCACCGACTGCCACGTTGCCCAGTCGATGGTGAAGGGCAGCGGCATCTATCTGGGCGGCCTCATGGGCTACCAGAGCTATGGCACCACACGCGACTGCACCGTCGACGCTGCCATCTCGGGCTACGACTACCTGGGAGGCATCGTCAGCTGGTGTGTGGAGGGCACCGTGAGCCGCTGTCATGCCACAGGAAAAATAGCCAGCATCACCAAGACCGAGACCGACGGCACGCAACAGGTGGGCCGCCTGGCCGGAGGCCTTGTGGGCTACCTGAGCAACGCTCACGTCGACTCCTGCAGCAGCAGCGTCGAGGTCGTGGGCGGCAACCAGATGGGCGGCCTCGTGGGCGTGGCCGTGAAGTCGGTGATCGCACACAGCTATGCAGCCGGCAACCGCGTGAAGGGCATTACCTATGTGGGCGGCCTCGTGGGCAAAAACGAGGAGACGGCTGTGAACGACTGCTTTGCCCGCTCAACGGTCGAGGGAGAGTCGAGCGTGGGCGGCCTCATCGGCTCGCTCGACTACAGCGGCAGCGACGTGGCACGCTGCTACGCGGCCGGCCAGGTCACCGCCACCAATGCTGCCATAGCCGGCGGGCTGGTGGGCAACAAGTCGTACACGGCCACCGTGAAGAGCTGCTACTACGACAAGGAGATATCGCAACAGGCCGAGGGCGTGGGCGGCTTCGCCCACAACGACTGCCAGTGCGAGGCCAAGACCACCGCGCAGATGAAAGTGCAAGACACCTACGCAGCAGCCCACTGGGATTTCGCCCGCGTGTGGGCGATCGACGCTGCCGTCAACGAGGGCTATCCCCACCTTGTGGGCGTGGGCCCAACCGTGCAACGGCATGGCGACATCGACGGCGACGGCATGGTCAACGTGAGCGACGTCACGGTGCTCATCAACTGCGTGCTGGGCTCGGCCAGCTACAGCCTCAACGTGAGCGACATCGACGGCGACGGCACGGTCAACGTGAGCGACGTCACGGCGCTCATCAATCTTGTTTTGAACCCATAGCTACAGCAGCAGCAGCGGTTCACACGAGCCTGTTGCTGTTGGGCAGCACATAGCTGGCACCGGCCTCGAGCACCTCGCTCACCTTGTTGATTTCCAAGAAGGTGGTGTGGGTGCTCTGCAGGCCGCTGCTCAAGTAGGCCACCATCTCGTCGGGGCTAAGCACCCCCTTGTTGAGCAACAGTTGCAGGGCCGAGAAGTAATAGTCCTGGCCGTTGATCTTGCCAGGCAGATACACGGCATCGACGCCATAGGACAAAGCCAGACGACGCATCGTCTTCTCGCTGTGGCATATAGCCAGCACTGGCACCTTGCCGCGATAGGAGGCCAGGTAGCGTGCCGTGCGGCCCGAGTAGGAATCGGTGATGATGGCCTTCACGGGCAGCAGGGCCGTCGCCTTCACGGCCTGCTTGGCCAGGAAGGCTGTCACGTCGGGCTCGTCGGCCACGTGCATGATGATGTCGAGGTCGGGTGTCTTGTCGGCCTCGGCGCGACGGGCCACGCGTGCCATGGTCGCGACAGCCTCGACGGGATACTTGCCATAGGCAGTCTCGCCCGAGAGCATCACGGCATCGGTATTGGAGTAGATGGCATTGGCAATGTCGGTCACCTCGGCCCGGGTGGGACGCGGGTGCTCGATCATGGTGTGCAGCATCTGGGTGGCCACAATCACGGGCTTGCGCGCATGCACGCACTTGCGTATGATGGCACGCTGAATGCCAGGTATGTTTTCCTGCGGCACCTCGATGCCCAGGTCGCCGCGTGCCACCATCACACCGTCGGCAGCCTCGATGATTTCATCTATTTTGTCAACACCCTCCTGGTTCTCGATTTTGGCAATGATCTGGATGTCGGAATGACGCTCGTCGAGTATCTTGCGTATGTCGAGAATGTCCTGGCGGTTGCGCACAAAGGAGTGGGCGATAAAGTCAAGGTTGTTGTCGATGGCAAACTGGATGTTGCGCTTGTCCTTCTCGGTGAGCGAGGGCAGGTTGATGCGCACGCCGGGCACGTTCACGCTCTTGCGGTGGCCCAGCACCGACTCGTTGAGCACCTCGCAAGTGAGGTAGTCGCCGCCCTTCTCCACCACCTTCATCTCAATCTCGCCGTCGTCGATGAGCACATCGGCGCCCAGCTTGAGGTCGCGCACAAAGTTGGGGTAGCTCACAGCAATCTGCTCGCGGGTGGTGAGCAACTCGGGCTTGCCCACAATGCGCACCCTGTCGCCCGCGTGAAAGGTGATGGTGTCGGCGCCGCCGTCGATGGTGGTGGTGCGCACCTCGGGGCCCTTGGTGTCGATGAGCAGGGCGATGCTGTTGCTCACGCGTCGCACGTTGGCGATGAGCTTGGTCATGCCCTCCTGGGTGCCGTGGGCGGTATTCATGCGCACCACGTTCATGCCAGCCTCAAAGAGCGACCTGATGAAGTCTTCTTCACATCTCAAGTCGGAGATTGAAGCCACAATTTTAGTTTGCTTGGTTGTCATATATTCAGGATTGAGTTGTGTCATTGCGATAAAAATTTTGCGATTGATTCTATATAGTGCCTTGTCACAAATGGCAAAAAGTGATGACAGCGAGCCGCAACAGGCCAGTGCTCACTTTCCCCTTGAGTGTGCAAAGTTACAACTTCTTTTTCATTCTTATGCTACAAGCAGCGCTCAAAAAAAGGCCCCGCCGGTAAACGGCAGGGCCCTATGCGATAGTTATGTGCCATCGGCGCGGGGCAAGCCCGGCGCACGATCACTTCTTGAGCTCCACACCCAGGCGCTGGGCCACCTTGATGAAGGCAGCGATGCACTTGTCGAGCTGGTCGCGCTCGTGGCCGGCGCTGAGCTGCACGCGTATGCGTGCCTCGCCCTTGGGCACCACAGGATAGCTGAAGCCAGTGACATAGATGCCTTCCTTCTGCATCTCGGCGGCAAAGTCCTGAGCGAGCTTGGCGTCGTAGAGCATCACGGCGCATATGGCACTCTGCGTGGGCTTGATGTCGAAGCCGGCTGCCATCATCTTGTCGCGGAAGTAGTTCACGTTGTCGACCAGCTTGTCGTGCAAGGCGTTGCTCTCCTTGAGCATCTTGAACATCTCGAGGCTGGCACCCACGATGCCGGGAGCCACGCTGTTGCTGAACAGGTAGGGGCGAGAGCGCTGGCGCAGCATGTCGATGATCTCCTTGCGGCCGGTGGTGAAACCGCCCATGGCACCGCCGAAGGCCTTGCCCAGCGTGCCGGTGAAGATGTCGATCTTGCCGTAGAGGCCAAATTGCTCGGCCACGCCGTGGCCAGTGGGACCCACAACGCCTGCCGAGTGCGACTCGTCGACCATCACGAGGGCGTCATATTTCTCGGCCAGGGCGCATATCTTGTCGAGAGGAGCCACATTGCCGTCCATCGAGAAGACGCCGTCGGTGGCAATGATGCGGAAGCGCTGCTCCTGAGCCTGCTTGAGGCACTCCTCGAGCTCGGCCATGTCGGCATTGGCATAGCGGTAGCGCTTGGCCTTGCACAGGCGCACGCCGTCGATGATCGAGGCGTGGTTGAGGGCGTCGCTGATGATGGCGTCGTGGTCGTCGAGCAGCGCGCCGAAGAGGCCGCCGTTGGCATCGAAGCACGAGCCGTAGAGGATGGCGTCGTCGGTCTTGAAGTAGTCGGCTATGGCAGCCTCAAGCTCCTTGTGAATGTCCTGCGTGCCACAGATGAAGCGCACGCTCGACATGCCGTAGCCGCGCTCTTTCATCATCTTGACCGCAGCATCGATGAGCCGAGTGTTGTCGCTCAGGCCCAGGTAGTTGTTGGCACAGAAGTTGAGCACATCGGTCGCTGGCTTCACCTTGATGGCGGCAGCCTGCGGGGTTGTGATCAAGCGTTCTTCTTTGTACAGACCGGCAGCCTTGGTGTCGGCGAGTTCCTGTTGCAAGTGTTGTTGAATTTTTCCGTACATGATAGCTGTTTTATTTATGTTGGTTTTGTCAATGCGTTTTTTCTATATATAATTGATGCGATACACAAAGTTACAAAAAAACTCGAAATGCAGCTCATAAATGCCACCTAAATTTATCGCATCCAGCAACAGCCGGGGGGCGCTCAGACTGCAAGCATGTAGAGCAGATAAATCCAGTGAGCCACCAGGGCTGCCCCCAGGCCGCCTATGGTGTGGGAGATGATGGCCTTGGAGGTGAGCTCGCGGTAGCCCAGCGAGTCGAGCATGGCCGTGTGGGTGCTCAGGAAGCCGCTCCAACACATGCCTATGGCCGTGAACACGGCGATGGCGTTGCCGTCGATCCAGCCGTGGGCCTGGAAGTTGGGCACCAGGCTCAAGGCGGCGCCCACAGCGCCCAGCGCCGTGATGGGGAAGGCAATCTGGTGCGGGTCGCTGAAGCCAAACACGGCGTCGAAGAAGCCCGCAAACACATTGGCCACGTCGGGCAGCAGCTCGATGCCCTCGTAGGCCGCACCGGTGTAGGCCCCCGAGGTGCTGGGCCCGAAGGTGAGTATCATGACCAGCGACGAGATGATGAGCACGCCGGGGATGATCGACAGGCCCACTTCCACACCCATCTTGCCGCCGTCGAGCAGCGAGTTGAGCGTGCGCAGGAAGGTCGACTTGCGCTCCAGGGGCGTCTGTTCCGACCCGTCGTCGGCACTCGTGGGCTCGAAGTCGACCGCCACCTCGTCGCGGTACTGCGGGTAGGCCTTGAGCACGAAGTGCTGCATGCACCGCGTCGAGATGATGCAGCCTGCAAAGGCACCCACAAAGCCTATGAAGGGCTCCACATAGTAGCCGGCACCTATCATAAACACGATCACGATGAGGCCCATGCCAAAGGCGGTGCCGAAGTTGGTGAGCGAGATGAACTGGAACTTCTTGAAGTGGGAGGCAAAGCGCTTGTCCTTTGACAAGGTGATGATGGCCGGGTTGTCGCTCAGGAAGGTGAGCACGGCACCCAGCGAGGCCATGCCCGGCAGGTTGAACAGCGGCTTCATGAGCGGCCTGAGCATCTTCTCAAACAGGTCGACGACACGAAACTCGACAAAGAGCTTGCCTATGGCACCCGTGATCACACAGATGCTCATCAGGTAGAAACACGTGTTGAGCAGCAGGTCGTGGGCCGTGTGCATCACGGTGTTGAGCATGTTGGCAGCGCCCATGCGCCACCCTATGAACGAGAACAGTGCGCCCACTATCAAGAGGCACATGCATCCACTGGCATTCTTGAGGCCTTTCAGTTTCATCAGTGATTAGCGATATTTTTTGTTTAAAGCATTGCAGCGCCGGCACTTTCTCTTGCCTGGGCAAGGGTCGGACCGCGCCGTGGGTTCAAAATAGTTGTCTTGTCGCCGCCGGGGAGCACTCCCCCCCATGCGACTTCGGGCTCAAATTTACATATTTCCCAAACAATACAAAAATAATTGTGGCAAAATGTTGGGCCACCCGCCCGCAACATTGCCCCGGCAGGGGTGTACCTGCTGCAAAATGCAAGCCCTCGCAGCAAAATAACCGAAAAAAAACGAGCCGAAAAACGCAAATTCTCGACAAAGTAGTGTAACTTTGCATCACAGTGCCATTGCGGGCAGCCCCGGCTCTTGCGCTCGAGGCCTGGCTGCACGGCTACAAAATGATGAAACAAATTATCTTTAAAACGACAATATGAAAAACGTGTTGATTATCGGGTCAACTGGCCAAATCGGGTCGGAGTTGACCATGAAACTGAGAGGAATTTACGGTGGCGGCCACATTGTAGCAGGCTATATCCCAGGGGCTGAGCCCAAGGGAGAGCTCGCCGAGAGCGGCCCGAGCGAGATTGTAGACATCACCAACGCGCAGCAGATTGCCCAGGCCGTGCGCAAGTACCACATCGACACGATCTACAACCTGGCTGCACTGCTCAGCGCCGTGGCCGAGAACAAGCCGCAACTGGCTTGGAAGATAGGCATAGGCGGATTGATGAACGTGCTTGAGGTGGCGCGCGAGCAGCACTGCGCCGTATTCACCCCCAGCTCGATAGGCTCGTTTGGCCCCAACACGCCCAAAGACGGCACGCCGCAAGACACCCTGCAGCAGCCCAAGACCATGTATGGCGTGACCAAGGTCACCGGCGAGCTGCTGAGCAACTACTACGCCCTCAAGTTTGGCGTCGACACCCGCTCGGTGCGCTTCCCGGGGCTCATCTCCTATGTGACGCCTCCCGGCGGCGGCACCACCGACTATGCCGTCGACATCTACTACTATGCCGTGCAGGGCAAGAAATTCACCTGCCCCATCAAGGCCGGCACCTTCATGGACATGATGTACATGCCCGACGCCTTGCGAGGCGCCATCGAGATCATGGAGGCCGACCCCGCCAAGCTCAAGCACCGCAACTCGTTCAACATCGCCTCGATGAGCTTTGACCCCGAAATTATCTACAACAAGATCAAGGAGTACATACCTGGCTTTGAGATGGTATACGACGTCGACCCCCTGCGCCAGGGCATCGCCGAGTCGTGGCCCAACCGCCTCGACGACACCTGCGCCCGCATGGAGTGGGGCTGGAAACCCGAGTATGACCTCGACGCCATGACACGCGACATGATCGAGAAGCTGCGCGTCAAGTTCGGCATCAAGCAATAGCAAAACTGCTTTTCCCCCAAAAAAGGCTACACGGCGGGGGCTGCACGCGGCAAGCATGCAGCCCCCGCCGCCGTTTCTCGCTGCCGCAAGGGCGCAAGCCAAATCGGGTGCCCCAAAAGTGATGCAATGTGGGAATAAATCTTTAACTTTGCACATCAAGCAAAGTTGAAAGTAACATGATTGAAGCTAAAAACATCATCAAGCGATATGGCAACCTCGAGGTGCTCAAGGGCGTTGACGTGACCATAGGCGACGGCATGATCGTGTCGATCGTGGGGCCCAGCGGCGCCGGCAAGACCACCCTGCTCCAAATCATAGGCACCCTCGACAAGCCCGACAGCGGCACCGTGACCTACGACGGCGTCGACGTGCTGCGGCTCAAGGACAAGCGCCTGGCCCAGTTCCGAAACAAGAACATAGGCTTCGTGTTTCAGTTCCACCAGCTGCTGCCCGAGTTCACCATGCTCGAGAATGTGGCCATACCGGCCCTCATAGGCGGCTGCAAGCAGAGCCAGGCCTTCAAGCGGGCCGCCGAGCTGCTCGACTACATGGGGCTGAGCGACCGGCTCGAGCACAAGCCCGCCGAGCTCTCGGGCGGCGAGCGGCAACGCGTGGCCGTGGCACGCGCCCTGGTCAACAAGCCTGCCGTGATACTGGCCGACGAGCCCTCGGGCAGCCTCGACACGGCCAACAAGCAGGAGCTGCACAAGCTCTTCTTCACCCTGCGCGACGAGATGAAACAGACCTTTGTGATCGTGACCCACGACGAGAGCCTGGCCGGCAACAGCGACCGCATCCTGCACATGCGCGACGGCATGATCGTGGAACCCGACAGCGTGATATGACCACGAGATGACTGCCTTCTTCACATCACACGCGAGCCGCCTGCTGGCCCTGCTGCTGGCCGTGGCCGCACTATCGGCGTGCCACGGCAGCGACGACGACGACACTCGCATCGTCGAGTGGCGCTACGACTTTGTGACCTACATGGGCTACTCGGGCAGCACAGCCACCTTCGAGTACCTGGGCCGTGGCGACTCGGCCGCCATCGTGCTGCGGGCCTCGGGGCTCGACAAGCCCGGGCACTTGGCCACGGGGCAGCGCGTGCTGCTCTACTACACCGTGACGGGCACACCCAGCCCCGGCGTGCGCGATGTGCAGGCCCGCTACTACACCAGCGGCAACGTGGCCAGCGACTCGCTCAGGGTCAACACCAAGCCCGTAGAGCAATATGCCATGCACCCCATCAAGCTGCGCAGCCTGTGGCGCACGGGGGGCTACATCAACCTGCGCGGCCAGGTCGAGTACACCGGCCACCCCCGCCAGCTCTACCTCATGGCCGACGGCGCCACCCTCGACAGCGACACCGTCGACGTCTATCTCGTGCACGACCTCATGCAGGGCCAGGACAGCACCCGCTTCTGGCGCAACTGCTACGGCTCCTTCTATGTGGGCGAGGCCTGGTACAAGCCCTCGTGCCGCGTCATGAGAGTGCACGTGCGCGACGTGGTGCGCCCCCAGGCCACCTGCTACGACTTTGCCAAGTGAGCGACGGCCCCCACGCGTGTGGCACGCCGCCAAATATTAGGCCCCCAGGCTTGACATGTACTCCAGTTTTTGCTACTTTTGTGTAGCAAAACCGCGCCTGCCGTGGCACGCATTTTGCAACCACACTTTTTTTATATTTTTGACAACAACAACATCAACATTACAAGAAAATGGCTAACAACGACAACCAACAGCAAATCCAAATCGAAGTGCCTGCCGATGAAATGCAAGGCAAATATGCCAACCTGGCAATGATCACCCACGGGCCAAACGACTTCTTTATCGACATGATACTCATGGCCCCCAACATGCCCAAGGCACGCGTGCAGAGCCGCATCATCATGACCCCCGAAAACGCCAAGCAGCTGCTCAACGCCCTGGCACAGAACGTGCAGAAGTATGAGCAGACCTTCGGCGAGATTCAGCCCCGCATGCCCCGCAACGTCAAGCCAGGCGCCGGCGACATCATCGACTTCCCCCTGCCCAAGGGCCAGGCCTGAAACAGCGGCACAACTGCATCACAACACAGCAACACTTCTTTTTAAAGCAGAGAACGACAATGGAAAACAAATTGTTTATCTACAACACCCTCACCCGCAGCAAGGAGCTCTTCAAGCCCATCGACCCGCCCCACGTGGGCATGTACGTGTGCGGCCCCACGGTGTACGGCGACCCGCACCTGGGCCACGCCCGGCCGGCCATCACCTTCGACGTGCTCTTCCGCTACCTCAAGTACCTGGGCTACAAGGTGCGCTACGTGCGCAACATCACCGATGTGGGCCATCTTGAGCACGATGCCGACGAGGGCGACGACAAGATCGAGAAAAAGGCACGGCTCGAGCAGCTCGAGCCCATGGAGATAGCCCAGTACTACACCAACCGCTACCACGCCGCCATGCAGGCGCTCAACGTGCTGCCCCCCAGCATCGAGCCCCACGCCACAGGCCACATCATCGAGCAAGAGCAGCTCGTGAAGGAAATCATGCACAACGGCTACGCCTATGAGAGCAACGGCAGCGTCTACTTCGACATCGAGAAGTACAACCACGACCACCACTACGGCGTGCTCTCGCACCGCAACCTCGACAACGTCATCAACGAGAGCCGACAGCTCGACGGTGTGGGCGAGAAGCACAACCAAGCCGACTTCGCCCTGTGGAAGAAAGCCTCGCCCGAGCACATCATGCGCTGGCCCTCGCCCTGGAGCGACGGCTTCCCGGGCTGGCACTGCGAGTGCACCGCCATGGGACGCAAGTACCTGGGCAACCACTTCGACATCCACGGCGGCGGCATGGACCTGGTGTTTCCCCACCACGAGTGCGAGATCGCACAGGCCGTGGCCAGCCAGGGCGACCAGATGGTGCACTACTGGATGCACAACAACATGATCACCATCAACGGCCAGAAGATGGGCAAGTCGCTGGGCAACTTCATCACCCTCGAGCAGTTCTTCACCGGCAAGCACGAGAGCCTCGACCAGGCCTACAGCCCCATGACCATACGCTTCTTCATTCTCCAGGCCCACTACCGCGGCACCGTCGACTTCTCCAACGAGGCCCTCAAGGCCGCCCAAAAGGCCTATGAGCGCATCATCGACGGCTGGCACCGCCTGTGCGAGCTCAAGCCCGCCAGCAAGACCACTGTGCGGCTCGACAACTACCGCCAGCGCTGCGCCGAGGCCATGAACGACGACCTGCAGACGCAAAACGTGATCGCCACCCTCTTCGACGCCTGCAAGGCCATCAACCAAGTCAATGACGGCCTCGCCACCATCGACCAGGCCGACCTCGACGAGCTCAAGAGCGTGTTCAACGACTACCTGTTCACCGTGCTCGGCGTGCGCGACGACGCCGCTGGCGCCGGCGGCGTCGACCTGGAACCCTACAAGAAAGCCGTCGACCTGCTGCTCGAGGTGCGCAAGCAGGCCAAGGCCGCCAAGGACTGGGCCACCAGCGACCTGATACGCAACAAGATGAACGAAGCCGGCTTCGACGTGAAAGACACCAAAGACGGCTTTGAGTGGAAAGTGAAACAATAGCCCACACCGCCCCCGTGGCCCCGCCGCAAGAGCGGCCAGGCCACGGAGCAAAAAAAATTTTGGGCCAAACACTTGCACAATTATAAAAACATCGTTAATTTTGCACCGCTATTGAGACGATGAGTTTCATGGCGATAGGATTGTCCTATAGTGTAATGGTAACACAACGGTTTTTGGTGCCGCATTTCCTGGTTCGAGTCCGGGTAGGACAACCAAATGTGTGAAAGGGCCTCCTACATTGCGAGAAGGCCCTTTTTATTGAAGCCCAGATGGCGGAATCGGTAGACGCGCTGGTCTCAAACACCAGTGGAGCAATCCGTGCCGGTTCGACCCCGGCTCTGGGTACAAAGATAGGCTGTTAATCGGTTGATTTTCAGCCTATTTTTATTTTTCAATAAGCAACCAATAAGCAAAAACCAACACAATACCTCATTTTTGCCCTCAAAATTGCCTCATTTGTGGCGGTCGCTGGGTTCAACATCGGCGGCGGTGGATTGTGCCAGCGGTTGAAGGTGGCGGCTCATCGCCTCGGCGAGGGTTGAGGTGTTGAGGTCGGGGCGGCTGGCGGTGCTGGGGTGCTGCTTTCCACCTGTGGCGAGGTGTGACGGCGAGGCACAAAAGAAACAGGGCAAAACCTCATCGGCTCGCCCTGTCGCTCATCGGCGAGGGTGGGTGTTTACAATATAAGCACAATCCTAACCGCTGCACTCGCTTACAGGTGTCGGGGTGGGTGGCTTTGGTGAGGCGGTCTAACTCGCTCTCAATTTCCTCGGCGGTGGCGGTGTCATAAGATAGCCAGCCCCTCAACTCATCATCTTCAATATAACCACGCTGCAAAGCCTGTAACAGCATTATTTTTTTCTCTCTATTAAGTTCAATCCTCATCGGCTAAATTGTTTGAAATCTCATTTATAACGCTGGTTAATTGCTCATCGGTGAGGGAGGTTATATCAATGCTTTGTGCCTGTTGTTTTGGGATTATATATTGCATTAACTTTTCAAGTATTATTAGCCTGTCTTTGGGTTCTAACGCTTTCAAATCCCTCACCATTTGGCGGCGGTTCTTATCAATCACCTCGCCAATAAACGCCCTCACGCTCTTTGTTACTTTGTTAGGCACGCCCTTTGGTCTGCCGTTTGGGTTGTTGGTCTTACCTTTCATCTTTGTAAATCTTTGTTGTTTTCAAACATCGGCTTTCTCGCTCAACCCCAAATCTTTTAACGCCTGTCTGTAGGCTTTATCGTTGAGGCTGGTTTTTGATAGGTCAAAAATCGGCTCGGTGTGCTGGGCTTTTAATACCTCTCTCACATCGGTAGCCCCCACCTCTACCGCCTCAACCCTTTCAAGCAACCAAATAGCGGCTTTCAATCGGGTACCCTCGCCGCCGTTGTTCATTAACTCTCTCACGGTGTCAACCGCCTCGGCGTGCAATCCTAACAGGGCGTTTCTCACATCGGCTTTAAAGTCGCTGCATTGCTTATTGTAGAAACATTGAAACGGCAACAGGTCTTGCCACTTATACAGCGTGCCTCGGTTAATATTCAACCGCTGGGCTACCGCCGTGTAACTCTCACCGCTCGCCAGCAATATACAGGCTTGCTCTTGCTGGGGCGTTAATCCTGTCGCTGGCGATATTGTTGTATTTTGTTCACTTTTGTTGCCCTCGGTCGGGGCGGTCTTTCTCTCTCTCATCGTTGTTGGTGTTGCTGGTTTAACATCGGTCTAAAATTACCGATTTAGTAATTTGTGACAACTTAATATAGAGGCAATTTGAAAAACAGGGCGGCGGTGTCAGCGGTAAAACCTCACCGCCTCGGCTACCTTTTTGTTAAGTTCATCAATCGCCTCACTTTTGACGGTCAAACCCTCTCGCTCTTGGCACGCCGCCTTAACCGCTTGCCTCAAATCGTGTGCCTGTTTTGCCGTCAACTCGCCTCGCTTTTGTGCCTCGGCGATTTGGGCTATAAATTCCACCTCGCCGCCAGCACGCTCAACCAAAGACAAAACCCCAAACCTGTATAACTGTTGCTTGCTTTTCATCGCTTGGAAATTTAATTGAATTTCATTGATTTTTCTTATTGCTTTGTAGGTATCTCGCCAGCGTTTGACCACGGCAATATAAAATGCCTCATCAAACAGGGTTGCCCCTGTGACGGCTGGCACGCCTAAAACACTCGCCAGCCTGTGGGTATATCGTTGCTCATACCTCAAAACGTTTCTACCTCGGTAGAGGTCGGGCGGTTGCTCGCCCCTCGCTCTTTGCTCTCGGTTTTTATCATAGAAACAAAGTTTCTCATCTCGGCGGTGATAATACAAACCGCTGGGCTGCAACAATCGCTTTGCCCACGCCAGCACGCCCAAATGATTTATATAAACCTCGGTGGGGTGCTGGGTGATAATATTGCACCCCACATCGAGGCGAGTAACGGCGGCGAGGTTCATAGGTAGGTGTAACTCATCGCTCAACCGCTCAACCGCTCTTTGCACATCGGCTCGCCCCATTGACTTGAAGTTATCGCCCAAAAACCATTTGCAAAGTGAACCGTCTTTAACTCTCACTTGCCAGCGGTTAACGGTCACTTTCAAGCCAGCGAGGTTGCCTGTGACAACCAAATCGCCGCCGTTGTATTGGTGGGTCGCTACATCGGTGAGGTAACAGGGTGTTTCCTCAATGAAACTCACCCCCTCAACATCGGCGGCGGTTAACTTGAAATTAACGGTGTCAAACATCGGCTAAATTACTAAATCGGTAATTTGTGACAACTTAATATAGTGTCAGTTTGTTTTGAAGTGGGTTTGATACAATCGCCCCCACCTTTGTTGTTACTCGCTGGGTTCTTGGTGCTGGGTGCCGATGGCGGCGGCTGGGTGGTGCTGGGTTGCTCGCTCTCTCAAAAGGTTCATTTCCTCATAAAGTTCACCGTCACACAAAAGGTTATACAGCGGCACTCGGTCTTTACTCTTGCCTCTCGCTATAAAAACCTCCAACATTGCCCCCTGTTGAGGCTTGCCGTTAACCACATCAAAGCCCTCAAATACAATCAAAATAGCGTCACTTGTGCCTCTCACATCACCATAGGCGAGATTAACCGCTGGGTCGGGTACAAATATACTGCTTAAATTGTTGCTTTTCATTGTGAGGCTCTTATCGGCTTTCCTGTGTACATCGCCGCCAAAGGTTTTAGGCACATCACCAAAATATACAACCAAATCTCCCACGGCGGTAGCGTCAAAACGCTCGCTTGCTTTTCTCGGCTTGGTGGCTCGGTTTTGTTCAAACATCGGGTAACTCTCGGTGCTGGCGGTGCAATCAAGCCTCATTTTGGCTTTGCTCGCCACTTTCTCAAAGCGGTAGTAATCGGTAAGTAACATCACGCTGCACCCCCTCTCTCGCTGCAATAGGCGGCGGCTTGGTTGGTTAACTCGGTGTCGCTGGCAACTCGGTTGGATTGTAACCACGCCTCAACCTCACGGCGATTGAAATAACAAATCTTGCCTGTGGGTTTGTAGTGGGGTATCTCACGCCTCATTGTCAGTTTGTAAAGGTAACTTTTGGAAATCCCCATATATCGGGCGGTTTCCTCGCTGGTCAATACCTCTTTGGTGGCAAAGATTGTTCTTGCTGTTACCAAATCGGTAATTTGGTTCAAATCCTCTTGGCTCATCACGTTTCAAGCGTTAAGGGTCGGGGCTTTCCTGTGGTCGGTGTGAGGCGGCACAATCTTTGCCCTGTGGTTTCACGCTGGGGCGGCTCACACTCTTGCTCCTTTGTGAAATCATCGGCAAAGGTAGAGGGTATTAGAAACAAAGCACCCCCACAACAGCCCATTATCGGGGTTGTGGGGGTAATATCTTGGTGGCGGTGTCGGGGCTGGTGTTAATCCTTAAATATCGCCTCAACCTTTTCAATTCCTATCGGGTCTTGACCTGTTTTCTTAATGTCGTTTAGGCTGGTTGTTAAATTCTTGGCTTTAACGTTAAATAATGCCTCAAAGGGTTTCCAACTCAACCGCTTTTGCCCCTCGCTACTGTAACCCTTTCCCAAATCTAAATTAACGCTCATTTCACGGCAAAAACACGCTAACAGGGATTGACTTGCCAGCCACTTATATTGCTCGCTCATCAAGCCAGCGACAACCGCTCTTGCAAAATATTCCCTCGCTTGCTCGGTATCTAACTCGCTGGGCAACTCTCGCCCTGTGGCTGGTTCTTGGCTCGCTGGCGGCTGGTTGCCTTGTGGCTGGTCGGCGGTCGCTGGCTCATCATCGGCGAGGCGATGCACGCCAAAAAAGGTATTTTGCACTAATCGCCCCACCTCGGTACTATACAGGTAATCGGTTAGCGGTTTCAGTCGCTCTCTATCGCCCTTGCCCCACGGCTTAAAGGTGAAACTAATTAGTTTCTCACTCAACCGCTCTTGCAACCATTCATAAAGCAAAACAGCGTCTTGGTAGCCTGTATCGCTCTCGGTGAGGGTGCAACACTCTAACATCTTGCAAAGCCCCTGTAACAACAGGATTTGAAACAACAGCCCCCAAATTGGCACATCATCAAGCCCCCTCAACCGCTCAATGATTTTGAATTTTACTTTGTGAGGCTCGGCGGTGTTGCTCTTAATATCATCGCCCATTGATTTGAGCAAAGCAAACAGCAATCGGGTTAGTTCTTTGTTTAGTAGTCTGGGCGTTATCCCATAGTTTTTAAGGTCGCTATAAAACGGCTGGTTACTGCATTGCACATTGTAAGCCTCTACACACATAAACTCATCTAACCCCTCATCATCATCGCTCGGCTCGGTTTCATTTGCCCATAGCCCCACGCCCTTAACCGCTTGGCGGTCTAACTCGCTGGTTATTGCTTGGTGCAATTCCTGTGGGGCGATAATACTGAAATTCATAAACCGCCAGCCCTCGCCCTGTTGAAGTCGGGGCGGCTCATCGGTCGGGGTGGCTTGGCTGGTTAACTCGGCGAGGTAGCTTTGCTGCAACCGCTTGCCCTCTAAAACAATCTCACAATATCGGGTAAAATCCTTACACAATGCCTCATTGCCAGCAAAGCCAGCGTTATTTATCGCCTCGGCAATCTTGGCGGTGTCGGGGCTGGCTGGTAATTCCTCGGTGCCATCCCAAAACGCCGTTTTATATATTACTCGCTGTCGCTCATCGGCGGCAAACAGGGCGGCAAATACTTGCTCAAACTCGGCTCTATATAGCCCCTCTTGCTCGGTGCAAAGCCTCTCAAATTTCTCGCTGTCGCTCATAATTGTAAACCGTTTAGTTTCAGTTTCAAGTCAATAATCTCGCTCGCCTGTGATATTACTTTGTCGGTTAACTCGCCTATTTGGGCGGTTTGCTGGGCTATAACATCAAGCAATTTTTGTATTACCACATCACTGTTAATGCTAATATTACCAAAACTTTTGCACCCCTCACCATAGCAATAAATTTGAATATTGTTGCTACCGCTTACATTTTGAAAATTGTTGCCCCCTATGTCGGTCGGGGTAATATTAAGGTTTCCAGCGGCGAGGTTGCCCCCTCGCTCATCGTCGGCGAGGGTGGCGGCTGGCTGGTTGAGGCTCGCCAGCGGCTGGCGGCTCTTTGTGGCTGGTAATTTGCTCATCGCTCTCAATCAATATTTAACGCTGGTAGGCTGGCAATCGCCTGTTGTTTTAGGCTGTCAACCGCTCTTGTATATTTCTCGGTGTGTTTCAAACCGCTGTGTCCTAACAGGCTCGCCACGGTCTTAATATTAGCCCCATTGTTCAAGATATTCACGGCAAAACTATGTCTTGCACAATGCCAACTAATATGCTTGGAAATTCCAGCACGTTTAACCCACCTTTTAAGGGCTTTTAGGCACATTTCATAACTCGGTAAGGGAAATATCACCTCGCCCCTGTTATCGGGCTGTGACGGCTCGCCAATTAGTTTTAGGTGGGTTTCATCAAGCGGTATCACAACACCGCTGTTAACGCTGTGTCCTTTGGTCTTGTTTTGCTCAAACTTTAACAGGCGGTTGGCAAAATCCACGTTTGTAAATGTAAGGTCTTTCACATCACAAAATCTCAACCCTGTATAGAGGCAAAACAGGAAAGCACGCCTAATATTGGGGTTCTCATTATCATAGTGGGTTGAGGCTAATTGTGCAATCTCATCAAGCGACAAAATTTCTTTCCTTAATTGGTTATCGTCAACCTTAATGCTTATCGTTTTGCCGTCAACATCGGTAAACGGCTCGGTATAGTTAAACTTATACTTAACCCCACAACTTTTATAGACTTTCTTAAAGCGTGCAAATATGCCTCTCGCCCCCTCACCTATACTCCTACTTTGTAGGTACTCGGTAAAGGTCAACATCATTTCACGGCTTATTTGCTGGGGCGTGATATGCTTTTGAAATTTCTTGTACTCGGCGGTATCTCTCAAAAAATCTTGAAAGCGGTGCAAAGCAATTTCAATCATTCTAATATCTTTCTTGGTGTAACTCTCAATGTAGGATTGAAAGTAAGCAATAAAATCAATGTCTTTGGGCTTTGCCAGCCTGTAACCCTCATTGCTCTCTAACAACTCTTGCCCACGCTCATAACGTATCTTTTTGGCGAGGGCTAACGTTTCTTTGTTTTGCTGTCGCTCAATCGGGGTTCTTGGTGCTTGCCACAGGTAAAGCCCCAAACGCTCGGTTTGGCGGTTCACTTTCTTGTAAGTGTTACCGCTCTTGCTCACCGCCTCGGTATAGCCTAAATAAAACTCCAAATATAGGCTCTCTCTACCGTCACTCAATACCTGTGCAAATAGTTTGGGGTTATCGCCACTTGCACCCTCAATTAGATAGGTATTGTTAGCCCTGTAATTCTTTTTGGTTGCCATTGTCTTTGTTGCTTTTTATTTCCTTTACTTTGCAAAGGTAAATTTTATTTTCACTCAATAAGCAACCAATAAGCAAATTTTGTCAAAATAAGGTCTTTTTTTTGAAATCAAGTGAAAATGTAGGCAACTTAATAGGCTGATTTTCTTTGTTGTTAGTTTCTCTTGGTTATTGTTTTTTGCTGGGTACATTATCGGCTCTGGGTACAATATAAATCCCGTAAGTCCTTTTACATAAAAAGCTTACGGGATTTTTCATTTCCTCTTGGGAAACATTTGAGAAACATTTCGGGAAGAAGTCTGCCAAAAAGTGATAAGGATAAGACCCAGGCAGAGTCTTATTGAATAGCGTCGGATAAGAATGATTATTTCACCAACATCTTATAGCTTCTGCGCGCTGATTATTGCGAGAAAGACGTATGTTGTTAAGCCCAATCTAAGAATGCCCAAGATGTAGCATGCAAGATGATTGGGTATATTCTGACATGTAAAGAAAGCCATCTTTATTCTTTGACAAGTCACTCTTTAGCACTATCTTTGACGTACAAATCTGTGTCAAAACACATAAATATATTCCAAAGCGATGCTATTTGAACGAAAACATTATCTGAACCTGCTGCAGAATGCCGATGGAAACGGTATACACACATAAATAGGTATGCCCCACAGACCGACCAGCACTTAGACTGACTATCTGTGGGGCTTGATTGTTCTTACGGTTGCTTGTCGGGAGCCAGAGTGTACTTGATCTCTCCGCTTTCCCACTTCTTCCACGAATTGGGATTTTTCTCCTTCATGTAGTGGCCCCAGTTTACGAACTTCTGATAGTCTTTCTTTTGCTGCTCCACTTCCTTCACTTTGTCGCCGAGCTGAGCATTGCGGAACCAGAAGAGAACAGTGAAGCATGTGCCGAAAGCAATGGAGAATACAAGCGAGAGAATGTAATAGATGCGCTGCTTGTAGAACTTTTCGAGCAGTGCCTCATGTTTCTGCGACAGGTTTGCCTCCACTTTCTCAGGGATGCTCTTCAGAAGTTCGTTCTTGAAGGCGGTGAAGTCGTTGATGGCGGTCAGAAGAATATCGGTATTCTCCTGGATATTTGCCTTCATCGCCTCACGCCCCTCATGGTCTGAGAAGTCGCGCGGCGTGCCGTCCTCACGGAGGTAGGCCGAGCAGATCTCCGGCTCTGGGTACAAAGATAGGCTGTTGATCGCTTGATTTTCAGCCTATTTTTATTTTTTCAACAAGCAACCTACAAGCAAAAACCGGCTCAGTGCGAAACAAATGGAGGCAATGCGTCGGTCGATGACACACCGACTTCTCTGTGTATTGCCCTTCTGCCTCCAATGTGATTCCCATTGCCTCCAAGTACAAAGGGCAGGGATCGACATGAGCGCATCGGGGGAAAAAAGCAAGTCAATCCATATTAAGGACTTACCGCGGGGGCTCGCCGCTTGGGAAACATGTGCTAAACCTCTCGGGTGAAAAAAACAGAAGCCCGAAGCGCTGGGCTGTCGCAGCTGGCGCTTCGGGCTAAAAACACTGATATGATAAAAAAACTACTTCACAACTTTACGTCCGTCAACAATGTAGATGCCGTGCGGCAGCTCCTGGAGGCTGCCCTGCATCACGCGGCCGGTGATGTCGTAGACGATACCTGCCTTGGGCGCTGCAACGCTCACGCCGGTCACGCCGGTCACGATGTCGCTGGGCAGCACGATGTTGAGTGCCGTGGCTGCTGTGGTGCCGTCGAGCATCTGGGCCCAGGCTTCGAATGGCTGCACCTCGGCGCCCGGCGAGGGCACAAACTGGCACAGGTCGCTGCGCAACACGTAGGGGGCTGCGGGCGAGGCCGTGTTGAAGGTGCCGCGCAACAGGTAGCTCTGGCCGCTGGTGATGGCCTTGGTCTCGGCGGTGACGCGGGCCTGCGTAGCCTCGAAGGTGACCATGCCTTGTGCCGGTGCCACACCACGGGCCAGGGCCACCAGATAGGGCCTGCAGCTGTGCATCTGGGCAGCATAGTCAAAGATGAGCTCGCTGCTGGCTGCATCCTCCCCGACCAGCTCGAGCACCAGCACCTGCTGTGAGCGGCCGGCGGGGGCGTGGCGCCAGTTGATCTCGTTGCCCTGGGCCAACACGCGCTGCGGGGCAAAGGGCAGCACCATCGTGCTCCAGTTGTAGTGCTCGCCTGCGGGCTCAAGACTGCGGGTGAATGTGGCCTGCTGCGCGGTGAAATCGACCGGCGTGAAGAAGGGGTGGCCGGCGGTGAGAGACAGCGACGGGGCCACCGTGCCCAGCACCACGTTTTTGCCTTGCAGGCCGGCGGGCACCGTGTCGGCAGCGCCGAGCAAGTACACCACGTTGGGGTTGGCGCTGGCCGTGACGTTGTCGAAGCTCAGGCCCTCAAGGCTCACTGCGGCGGCATCGGCAGGGATGGTGATCGAGGCCGCAGCCTGCTGGCTGTGGCGCACGCCGCTTGCCGTCCAGGTCACGAGGCCGCGCTGCAGGTCGTAGTACTTGCTCTCGCCCGGCTTCACCAGGTTGGTGAGGTGGCTGGCCTCGCTGTCGTCGGGCTCGTCGTTGCGGGCATACACGTTGAGCGAGTAGGTGCTGCCATAGGCCAGGTTGTCGAAGGTGAATTGCAAGTCCTTGCTCTCGCCTGGCTTGAGATTGAGCGACGCTTGCTCATAGGTGACCATGCTGCCACGGGTGTTGCCGGCGCTGTCGGTCTTGACGATGAAGAGCGGGGCCAGCACATAGCGGTTGTAGTCGCCTGCGGCCTTGTTGGTGACCGTGACCTTGAAGGTCACCTGGTTGTCCCACACGATGCCGTGCTCGCCGGCCTGTGCAGGCTGCTGTGCGCCCAGGGCCGAGATGGCGACCTCAAGATTCATGGCCGCCTCCGACTTGGCCTCGACGGTCATCGAGCCCGTGGCGCCAGTCACGGCATGCATTCCGTCTTGGTCGGTGGTCACCACGATCGACTTGGTGCCGGCGCTGGTGGGGGTGAAGTTGAAGCTCACCGTCTTCTGCTCGCCGGCAGGCACCTCGGCAGTGATACAGCTCGTGTAGGGGGTGAAGGTGGGATCGAGTGCCTCGCCGTCGACCCACAGGTAGAGGTTGCCATAGTAGCGGTCGGCACTGTTGTTGGCCAGCGTCACATCGACGCGTGCCGAGAGACCCACCTTCTCGCCGCCTTTCACCACTACAGCCTTGCCCTCGAGGTTGGTCACCGGGTGGCAAGTGAGCGTGGCCGTGTAATTGGTGAGCTTGGCCTCGATATAGTAGCGGTCGCTCTCCAGCATGGGCAGCCACTGGGTGCTGTCTTTCTCCTGGCACACGGGCACGAGGCGGTAGTCGCCCACCAGGCCCTTGCCGAACTTCTTGCTACTGCTTGCGCTCAGGTCGCGGCCAAACTGCACCCTGTCGCCCAAGGCGCTGGAAGTGACCTGGCCATAGACAGGAGTGGTCATGATGAGCTCCACCATGTTGCCCTCCATGTCGTAGAGGGCAAGACCCTCTTTGAATTTCTTCTTGCTGCCCTGGTGATCGCTGAAGTTCACGTTGATGTAGTGGCTCTTGTAGATCGAGAAGCCCGCGCTCTTGCTGTCGCGCTCCCAGGTGGCAGTAGTCGAGTTGTAGTTGATGCTGATGCCCGTGGCCGAGAGCAGGCTGCGCGGCTGCGGCACGACTGTGGTGTCGGGGGGCGCCACCGTGGTGTCGCCCGTCTGGCTCAGGTCGGGCTTGATGCCCACGATGGCGTTCTGCTTCATGTTGTAGCCCTCGCCCACGCCGGCGCCGCCTATGCCGCTGGCATTGGGATTGAGCACCGAGAGCTGGAAGTAGCCGTTGCCCATGCCACCCCAACCCCAGTTGATGTGGAAGAAGTCGCCCATCTCAAAGCCGTCGCACACAAAGGAGTGACCGCCGCCCGAGCCCGCCGTGCCGTTGTACACCACGGGGCGTCCCGACTCGAGCTCGCCGTAGATGAGGTTGTCCCAGTCGGTCTGGCTGTAGTCGTTGCGGTAGGCGATGTGCAGCGAGGTGCTGTCGTAGCCGAAGTAGCGCGTGAAGGCAACGGGGATATCATCGGTATAGGCACCGCTCGAGTTGCGCCCATACTGCATCTTCACGGCATAGCCGGCATATTGCATGAGCTGGGCCACAGCGTGGATGCTGGCCTCGTCCTCGGCTCCGGTGTAGCTGTTGCGCATGTGGTCCCAGTCGAAGCTCGCCACGGGCAGCTCCTCGGTGGTGGCGGTGCCATAGTCGTAGCCGCCGTTGCTGTAGGTGAACGTGTAGGAGGGTATGACGCGCGTCGTCGTCTTGGGCCACTTGTGGTAGTTCATCACCTGGGCTATGCTGGTGGCCACACACCCGGTGTAGGCCAGCTCGCTCGAGCCGTCACTGTTCATAAACTGGGGGCACAGGTTCCAGTAGGGCGTTGCCTGGTCCCACTTGCTGGCGATGAGGGGGGCAATGCTGTGGCGTGTGGCCACTGGCACCCTGGCGGCAGCGCTCATGCTGCGGCGCGCCGTGGCGTCGTCCATCATGCTCAGCGCCTGCAGCTGGTGCTCATAGTCGGCGAGCAGGGCTTGCATCGCAGGCGACAGGCGGCCAGGGTCGATAGTGCCTTGCGGGCTATAGGCCAGCACGGGTGCAGTGCGGTCGTCGCCCGACACGATGGCCCAGCCTTGCTCACCGCCAGGGGCGTTGAAGATATAGTAGCTGGCGTTGTCGGCACCCGAGCGGTTCAGGCTGGTGCCTCGCTTCACCATTTTGGGTTTAGATGTGGCGACTTGCTGCCACTTCATGAATCTCATCGCCTCTTGCAGTGCGCTCTGTTGCGACACGGGACTGGCCATCATCGCAATAGAGAAGACGATCGACAGGATGAAAAAGAATCGTTTGCGCATAGTAAAAAGTAAGTAAAGGATATTTAGTGGTTTTGGTTTAGTATGTGTGCATGTTTCGAGTCACATCGCAACAGGGGAGGAAAAACGCGCTGCAAGCATGCAGGTCATGTATCGTCGCGTGCTTTTCAAGCCCCCACGGTGCATTGCCGGTTACAAATTTAAACAAAAACAGCCAATATCGGCGCCCTTTTTTAATCCATTTCCGTCAATTTTCCGCATGTGTATAAGATTTTTCCTGCAACGCTGCACCAGGCGGCCTGTGGCACTGGCCCGAAAAAACAGTTGTGGCAGCAAGGCTGGATTGCTCCATTTTTATTATATTTGCAACAACTCATCACATGACCAACCGCCTCATGACCATAAAAACGACAAAAAACAAACTCTTGCTCCTGCACGCGCTGCGCCACGTGGCACTCGCAGCACTCGCAGTACTTGCCTGCCTGCTCCCGACACAGGCCGGCGCACAGCAGCACGAGAGCGCACAGCAGCTGCTGCACCAGTGCGAGGTGGCACGCGACAAGAGCCACCACCAGCAGCTGAGCCAGCTGGCCGGCCGACTGCTGGCCGTGGCCCGGCAGCAACACGACGCGCGGCTCGTGGCCTATGCCTTGATGTACAAGGGCTCGGCCTTGCTCTTCACGGGCAACGACGACAAGGCCGTGGCAACGCTGCAGCAAGCCCTCAAGGCGGCTGGCGACGCCGGCAACGACAGCGTGAAAGCTGCCGTGATGAACAACCTGGGCATCTACTATGCCTCGATGGCCGGCAACCCCTTCTATGCCCAGCAGAGCTTTCTCAAGGGCAAGCGGCTGGCCATGGCCGCCGGCGACAGCAGCCTGCAACTGCGCATCGCCGGCAACCTGCTCGTGCTCACCAAGACCCCCGGCGACAACGAGAGCATAGCCCAGGCCCGCGCCATTTGGAGCTACGGCAAGGCCCACCGCATCGCCGAGCTCGCCTACATGGGGGCCTTCTACATGGCCCAGTGCCAGCACCACGCCTCCCGCTACCGCGAAGCCCTGAAGTGGGTGCAGGAGTGCCTCGACATCTACAGGCACTACCACTACAACGACATTGCCTATGTGCACGTGCTGCACTCCCAGATTTTGCTCGACATGGGCAAGACCGCCCAAGCGGCCGCCATGGCGCAAACGGCCGTCGAGGTGGCCACCCGGCTGCACCAGCTGCGCATTGTGCCCGATGCCCTGCTGCAGCTGGCCCACGTGGAGCGCAAGCGCGGCAACCTCGAGGCCTCGACAGGGCTTGCCCGCAAGGCCCTCGACGCCGCCCGCAGGGCCAGGACCAACACAATGCTCGTCGACGCTCAGGAGCTGCTGGCCAGCAACTACATCGACTTGCGGCAGCCCGACTCGGCCTATGCTCACCTCATGAGCGCATTTAAGGCCATGCAGAGCGTGCAGTCGTTCGACTTCAAGCAGCTCGAGCACGAGCAAAGCATCATGCAAAACATCGAGGCCATGGAGCACCAGGCACAGCTGCACGCGCTCGAGTCGGCCTCGCAGCGGCGCGTGGCCTGGGCCCTGGCGGCCGTCGTGGCAGTGCTCGTGGCACTGCTTGCGACAACAATTGCGGCTGCCCGGCGACGCAGCAAGCTATACCGCGGCATCGTGGCACAAAACGTGAAGGCACTGGCCCGGCAGCAAGAGCTGCAAGAGCGCCTGGCCAGCCTCGCAGCCTCCTCGGCAAGCGATAGTGCCAGCAGTGCCAAGACGGTGAAAATCGACGAGAAGCGCGGCCAGGAAATCTACGACCGCCTGTGCCAGCTCATGGAGCAAGACCGCGTGTTCACCAACCCGCAGCTGGGCCGCGAGGCCCTGGCCGAGATGCTGGGCACCAACCGCACCTATCTATCGGCCATCGTGAAAGAGAAAAGCGGCATGAACGTGCTGCAGTACATCAACAGCTACCGCATAGGCGAGGCCGTGAAGATACTGAGCGACAAGGCCATGGTGTCGCTCCCGCTCAAGCGCATCTACAGCGAGGTAGGCTTTGCCTCGCCCACCACATTCTACAAGCTGTTTCAGCAGCAGGTGGGCATCACGCCGCACACCTACCGCAAGCAATTTCTCGAGATGGACCACGACAGCAGCCACGACCACAACAGCGCTTAGCCTCTACCCCACCCCCGCGCCGGCAAATTGCGCCACCACGTGCAACGCTCATGTGGGGTGGGCACACACACAAAAAAAATCCGTGATATCACTATCGCGGATTGCTTAACTAATTAACCTTCTAATACCATTAACATAAACCTTAAACAAAAAACGAAATAAGAACCGTCTCACGACGCCTGGTATCTCGTAACCTTAAAACTAATACCATGAAAAACCGATGCAAAAGTAAGACAAATATGTTTTACAACATAATTTTTCAGCACATTTTTCTCGATTTTAAGGCTATTTAACACTCCTTGCCCCCCTCGTGAGCCCTGTGCAGCACATGTCAAAGGGCAGGCGAAGCCCTTGTAGGCAAGCAACACAAGTCTAAAACAATCAACAACTTGCACTTCATTTCATTGCACTTTCAAGAAATGTTATCTCATTGTCATGCAACTGTAACACCCCTGTCATATCACTTAAGCGCGAGAATCTGTTTTTATTGATTAGTGAGAAGCCTGCGGGTTGTGCAACCTGCAGGCTTCTCTCGTTTATCATTCAACATGTGCTGGCGGACGCCAAGCCGCCATTGCCACGCCTGGCAGGCGGCTACTCGTTGCCAGCCGACTGCTCTTGCAATTTCATGGTTTTCCACTCCTGCAGCATGCGGCGGGCACGGTCGGCAGCCTTGAGCGCCGGCGCGCTGGTGTCGCGCTCCTGGGGGCTGATGCGCATGGTGCCGGCAGCGGCAATGAGGTCTTTCACCACCTCGCCGCCGGCTATGATGCCCTCGGCAGCGGGCACAAAGGCGTTGCTGGCCGGGATGTTGCGGCGGTCGGTGCACTTGCGCATGTCCTTGTTGGGGCATATGCAGTGGAAGCGGCAGCTGATGTCGGCGTCGTCGAAGGGGGCCGTGGGCAGCTCGTCGCTGTAGACGCACTTGAAGTGGTTGATGCCCTCGCGGCGCAGGCGCTTGCGCATGACCTTGGCCAGGGGGTCGTTTTTGGTCTTGCTGATGTCGGCAATCCTGAAGGCTGTGGCATCAAACTTGTTGGCCGCGCCCATGCAGCACAGTATGGGCACACCCAGCTGCTTGCAGCGCCTCACGAGCTCCATCTTGGCGCTCACGGTGTCGATGCAGTCGACCACGTAGTCGTAGCAGCTCAGGTCGACCTCGTGGGCGTTGCTCACGAGATAAAACTTCTTGTAGGTGCGCACGATGCAATGGGGGTTGATGTCGTGCACGCGCTGGGCGGCCACGTCGACCTTGTGCTTGCCGATGGTGCTGATGAGGGCGTAGAGCTGGCGGTTGACGTTGGTGAGGCACACGCGGTCGTCGTCGTAGAGGTCGATGGCGCCCACGCCGCTGCGGGCCAGCACCTCGACCACATAGCCGCCCACACCGCCCACGCCGAACACGGCCACGCGGCTGCCGGCCAGCGTGTCGATGGCAGGCTTGCCAAAGAGGAGTTGAGTGCGTGAAAACTGATTTTGCATTTGTTCTGAAATTTCAAGGGTGCAAAGTTATATATTTTTTGCCCGTCAAGGAAATATTGTGTAATTTAGAGGCTCTAAAAAATAAACGAGCTGCAACAATGAAGAAAATCGTGTTTTCGCTCGTCGCCTGCCTGGCCACGGCCCTCGTGGCATGCAGCCCGAGCGGCCCCACAGGCACCCCGGCAACCGACGCCCAGGCCGTAGCACAGAAACTGAAAGAAGGCGACCGCCAGGCCGCCGCACAGCTGCTGCACGACTATGATGCCTACTATGGGAAGCTGGGCACGGGCAAGAGTGCCAAGTTCAACCTCGAGCTGTTGCGCGCAGGCGTGAACCTGAGTGTGCGCGACTCGCTGGAGCGGGGCCAGTAGCATCACCGCTCGCCGCCCCCGCGGGGGGCTCAATGCCGCCTGATGATGCCCGTGAACGTGCGGCCCGAGGCGATGCCCAGGCGGCGGGCCGAGAAATAGAGGTTGGGGTTGCAACGCGTGCACTCGCCGTTCCAGGTGATGTGGCGGGGATGTACACCAGCCTCGACAAGATCGATCTTGTTGGCCGTGGGCAGGTCGACGTGCATCTTGCCGGTGCGCGTGTTGCGCACGGCCACATAGCGCTCGTCGTAGCCCGCACCAGTCAGGGCCTCGACCACCTCGTCGCCCACCTCAAAGCAATCCTGGCATATACACGCCCCCATGGTCGCCACGATGCGGCCAGGCTGGGCACCCACTGCCTGCATGGCCGCCACCGTGCGCGAGGCGATGCGGGCCACCGTGCCACGCCAGCCGGCGTGGGCCACAGCCACAACGCCTGCCGCGGGGTCGCACAGGGCAATGTTCACACAGTCGGCCGTGTTCACCCCCAGGCACACGCCCGTGAGGCAGGTGACCAGCGCATCTACGCCATCGAGCTCGCTGGCGCGCTCGTGGCTGGACAAGGCCAGCAACCGGGCGTCGACGAGCCGCACCTGGCTCGTGTGGCGCTGGCGGGGCATGACCAGGCACTGCGGGTCGATGTGCAGCTGCTTGCACAGCTGCAAGCGGCACTGCACCACGTGCAGCGGGTCGTCGCCCACATAGTCGCACAGGTTCACCTCGCTGTAGGGGTCGGCCGGGTCGACGTGGCCGCGCAGCACGTTGAAGGCTTCGATGCCGCCCAGCGGCTCGGCCATGGGCAGGCAATCAATCTTCAGGCTTGGCATCATCGGGGTCGCTCACTACTTGAAAACCGTCGTTCTCGTCTTTGTAATCATCGGCCCAGTACTCGTCGTCCCACTGGCGCCGCCGCTGCTCCTCCTGGGCCGTACTCATGCTGCCGCCGCCCAGTTTCTCAAAGTCGTCGATGCGGGGCTCGGGCTTGGCCTGGGCCTCAAAGATGAAGTCGTCTTCCTCTTTCACGCGGTGGTTCTGGGCCAGGTCGCGGTGAGTGAGCGTCTCGGGTATGCGGTTGCGCTCGTCGTTGATGGTGCGCCACAGCACGTCTTTGAGCTCGGTGAGGCCTTTTTGGGCCACACTCGAGATAAACACCGTGGGCACGCCCTCGGGCAGCTCGTCGCGCATCTGCTCAATGAGCTCGTCGTCGAGCATGTCGATCTTGGTGATGGCCAGCACGCGGGGCTTCTCTACCAAGTCGGGGTTGAAGGTCTCCAGCTCGTGGCACAGTATGGCATACTCCTGCTTGATGTGGGTGGCATCGGCAGGTATCATGAAGAGCAACACGGCATTGCGCTCGATGTGGCGCAAGAAGCGCAGCCCCAGCCCGCGGCCCTCGCTGGCCCCCTCGATGATGCCGGGAATGTCGGCCATCACAAACGACTGCTGTCCCCTGTAGCTCACGATGCCCAGGTTGGGCTCGAGCGTGGTGAAGGGGTAGTTGGCTATCTTGGGCTTGGCCGCCGATATCACCGAGAGCAGGGTCGACTTGCCGGCATTGGGGAAGCCCACCAGGCCCACATCGGCCAGCAGCTTGAGCTCGAGTATCACCTGCTTCTCCACACCGGGCTCGCCAGGCTGGGCATAGCGGGGAGTCTGGCGCGTGGCCGTCTTGAAGTGCTGGTTGCCCAGCCCGCCGCGGCCGCCCTTGAGCAGCTTCACGACCTGCCCGTCGCGCGTCACGTCGCACAAGAACTGGCCCGTCTCGGCGTCATACACGGCCGTGCCGCAAGGCACCTCGATGGTGCGGTCCTCGCCATCCTTGCCCGTGCACTGGTTCTCATAGCCCGGCTGGCCGTCGGTGGCAATGATGTGGCGGGTGTACTTCAAGTGAATGAGCGTCCACAAGTTGGCGTTGCCCTTCAAGTACACGTGGCCGCCACGGCCGCCGTCGCCGCCGTCGGGACCGCCCTTGGGCATGTACTTGGCGCGGTGCAGGTGGGCCGAGCCGCGGCCGCCGTGGCCGCTGCGGCACAATATCTTCACATAGTCGATGAAATTGGATTCTGCCATAATTCCTTTTTGATTGGGAGTGCTTGTTGTTGTAATGCAGTGGCAAAGTTACGCATTTTTTGCGACATTACTGCAAGCCCCACGCCCGCCACGGCCGGCTGGCAACAATTGCTGTTCCAAACCACGCAAATAGTGGTAAAAATATCTACATGGGAGGGGTAAAATTGGAATTTTTCATTAGCTTTAGGGTGTGTAAATCAGAAACAAGCAAAACCTTCTCAACCACATGAATGTTTCACCCACCACATCGCACGACAAGGGCACGGGGCGCGACACGGTAGTGACGCACACGAGGGCGCGGCTCTACGACCCCGTGGTCATGCACTTCACCACCATCGACCCCCTGGCCGAGAAAAACAAATCTATACGTCAAACGACGCAGTATATTCTACTTATTGACAAATCAAACAGAGAAAGCAGAACATGAAACTTGCATATATTAGACTCGTGTGTGTGGCAGCGCTTGCCATGTGCAGCCACGGCCTGTGCCACTCGAGCGGCATCTACAATCCCGACGATTATATCGACACCTTTACGGTCGTGGTGCCAGAGTTGAATGTCGACAGTACTTTTTTGGAAGACATTCACAACTACATGCTCGAAGACACAACCGAAAAGTATGCCCAATGGGAAAAGTCGGTCCACACAAATGGTGACGAGAAAAACCCAATTTCTATATATTGCAATGTAAAAAATGATTCAATCTGTGTAATGGATTACAGTTTTGATGGCTGGCGCGCTCGAATGTCAACAGGCTTCACAAAATACCGGGGGTGGCTGTATTGGTTCAACACCATGCTGCCCGGGGGCTTGATGCGGGGCTACACCACATCTCCTCCCACAACCCGCAAGTTCCACATAAGCAACTACCAGTTTGCCGACATTTTCCCTTACAGAGTTGTATATGACTACAAAAACAGGAAGTTTCTGCACAAGTGTGCCACGGCAAAATACTGAGCTGCGGTATCGCCGGTGCCGAGACTCAAGGCCATGCAACTTGAACATGAAATTGCTGGTTCACATGTATGTGACCAGCCCATTACATCAGGTCCTGCCAGCAACAGCGACCTATGGCTCATTACAGATGTTTTCAAAAAAAAATGCAACATGAAATTGACTTGTATAAAAACTGCTGTCGCAATGGTTATTTTGTTGTGCAGCCACATCAATTGCCTCTCCCAGGGCACCTATGAAATCGATCTTTATGCCGTCACCTTCACCGCCGAAATACCTGAAGTGAAGGTGGATCAATTGTTGCTGAGAGAAATCCACAACTTCATATTTAGCGACAAAACCGACAAGCAGGCCCAACGGCTGAAAGCCAACCACCAAGACGACGACAGCCACTATATTATGGTTTCGTGTCGCGTTTACAACGATTCAATTTGTGAGATTTATTTCAATATTGATGGCATCCGCGACTGCATATCTGCGGGCTTCACAAAGTACAATGGGTGGCTGTATTGGTTCAACGACATGTTGCCCGACGGGTTGATGCTGGGTTACTCAGCCTCTCCTCAGGTAACACGCCGATTCTTTGTAGACAATAATAAAGCAAACTACCTGACTTCCCACAAGTTTGTGTATAACTACAAAAAATGCAAAATCACGAGTAAATGGTATAGGAAAAAACGTATATACTGAGGCATGCAACACTACCAATAATAACTAACAAACACTGAAACAAAAATGACGAAAACTGCCAAACGACTGCTGCTGGCGGCAATGCTGCTGCTGGCAAGCGTGCCGGCCACCAAGGCCGGCGAGAGCCTGGGAGCCTACTTGAAGGCGGGCTTCAACATGTCGAACTACGTGATGGGCGAGATGCCCCACGGCATGAAGCCGGGGTTCCACTTCGGGGCAGGCTACGAGTACCGCATGGCGCCACGCTGGGGCATGGCCGTGGAAATGTACATGAGCTTCCAGGGCGCCAAGTTCGACCCCAAGAAGATCGACAACATCGACGAGGTGATGGAGGCCGACGAGCAGGGCGTGAAGCTCGACAAAGACATCACGCTCAACGCCATCTACTTTGAGCTGCCAGTGCTGGCCAAGTTCTACGTCACGCCACGCTTGAGCATCGACTTGGGCCCGCAGCTGGGCATAGCGGCGCAAAACCACCTGAAGATGGGCGATGTGCAGGTCGACAAGGTGGGGCGCTCGTTTGAGGCCTGGGACTTGAGTGCCTCGGCAGGCCTCACGTGGTGCGTCACGCCGCGCCTGCTGGTGCAGGCCCGCTACAACCTGAGCTTGATAAAGGTGATGAAAGGCATCGACATCGACGAGTACATGCCGCAGGCGGGCAACCGCAACTACGACGACCGCATCCAGAACCTCCAGCTCTCGGTGGGCTACCGCTTCTGAGCGACAGGGCGCCGAGAGCGGCAAGAATTTAGACCGATTTTTGAAAAAATGTGGGCTTTTTGCTTTTAAATCTTGAGAATATCGATTAATTTTGCAACCGAATTTGCTAAAATGTGAAAGAGCAATGCCGCACAAGCCACACTGGCAGGCGGCGCGGTGCTCTCGCATGGCTGCAGGTTGAAAGAAAAAAAGACTTATATCTTTAATCTAAGTAAATTACAAAGCAAGATATGGCAAACAAGACAAAAGGTAGTGCTCGCACCTCGGTAGAAGGCATCAATGATTCCCTCTCGTCAATCGAGCAAAAGTTGGAGAACAATCAGAAATACATCTACTATGCGCTCATCGCAGTGGCGGTGGTCATCCTGGCCGTGGGCGGATACCTGTGGTATCGCAGCAGTGCCATCGAGAAGGGCAACAAGGAGATAGGCAAGGCCGACATACAGCTGCTCATGTACAACAACCCCGACAGCGCCCTCACGCTCTACAAGCGCGTGGCCGAGCGCAACAGCTTCGGGCCCGCCAACCGCGCCGCCCAGATGGCCGCAACCATCCTGTTCCAGAAGGGCAAGTACGATGAGGCACTCAAGTACTTGAAGAAGAGCAAACCCGAGGGTGACGTGGCCGGCCCGGCCATGAAGTCGCTCGAGGGCGACTGCTATGTCAACAAGAGCCAGGCCAAGGGAGGCAAGCAATACTACAACGAGGCACTCAGCGCCTATGACGAGGCCATAAAGCTCGCCGGCGACAACGAGAACTACACGCCGGTGTTCATGCTCAAGAAGGCCACTGTGCTGCACGCCAACGCAAAATATGCCGACGAGCTCAAGGTGTATGAAGACATGAAGCAGCAGTTCCCCACCTACGCGCTGCAGAACCGCATCAACCTCGACAAGTACATCGAGCGTGCCAAGGCTCTTGCCGGCAAGTGATCGTGCGCCTGAGCGGCGATATCATTCAAGTATATATATTATAATTTTTCAAGAGGCTGGACAACTGCACACCACATTGTCCGGCCTTTTTTTTATGCTTTTTGCCTGGAAAAGCCGTATCTTTGCCACTGCAAAAGAAACAACACAACATCATCATCAAACCATCAAAGCAAAACAAAGCAATGAAGACAATCTACAAGCGCATTCTGCTCAAGCTCAGCGGCGAGTCGCTGGCAGGCGAGCAGGGCTTCGGCATCGACCAGCAGCGCGTGGCCGACTATAGCGAGCAAATCAAGGAAATCGTCGACGCTGGCGTCGAGGTGGCTGTCGTGATAGGCGGCGGCAACATCTTCCGCGGCCTCAAGGGCGCCGCCCAGGGTGTCGACCGCGTGAAAGGCGACTACATGGGCATGCTGGCCACGGTGATCAACTCGCTGGCCCTCTCGAGCGGCCTCGACGCCGTGGGGCAGCCCTCGCAGGTGCTCACAGCCGTGGGCATGTTTCCCATAGGCGAGCAGTACAGCAAGTGGCGTGCCATCGAGGCCATGCAGCAGGGCAAGGTAGCCATCATGTCGTGCGGCACGGGCAACCCGTTTTTCACCACCGACACGGGCTCGGCCCTGCGCGGCATCGAGGTGGGGGCCGACGTGATGCTCAAGGGCACGCGCGTCGACGGCATCTACACGGCCGACCCCGAGAAAGACCCCACGGCCACCAAGTTTGACCGCATCACCTACGACGAGATCTACCGCCGCGGGCTGAAAGTGATGGACATGACGGCCACCATCATGTGCAAGGAAAACAACCTGCCCATACACGTGTTCAACATGGACGTGAAGGGCAACCTGCGCAAGGTGGTGAGCGGCGAGCCGTGCGGCACCGTCGTGTACCAGGACAACACCGGCCGGTAAAAGCTATCGTTTTTCTTCTCACGCCACGCCCGCAGCGCAGAGACAGACAGGGCTACATGTACTGCATCTGCACGTAGTGGCACACACACAGCGTCACCGCCAGCACGAGGGCATAGACTGCCGCAAAGGTGCACAGCGCGTGACGCATTTTCTTGTCGCGCCACTGGCACAGCACATAGACGGCGATCACCACAAACAGCGGTTGCAGCGGCAGCGTGTAGCGCGCCACCGAGCCGCCGGTGGCATAGGCCACAGCCAGGAAGCACGCCACAGGCCACAGCGCCAGCCAGCCCAGCGAGCGAGCACGCCGCCAGCTCATAAACAGGAAGTAGAACAGCGACAGCCCGCCCACGGCATACCACGTGCAGGTGGTGCGCGACAAGATGTTGAGCACGCTGTAGTCGCCCCTGAGCCAGGGGAAGGGCACCAGGTAGAGCGCCGTGGCCGTGACGGGGGTGAGCAGCACCTTGAGCCACAGCGGGTGGTAGAAGTAGTCGCCCAGCACCGCGCGCAAGGGCTGCTGCGAGGGGCCCACAATGTACATCTCGCTCATGCGGTCGGCACTGCGGGTGGTGTTGACCAGGGTGCGCACCTGGTGGTAGAAGTAGGCCTCGCGGGCAAACACCTCGGTGCCCAGCACAAAGAGCACCAGGGTGATGAGCAGCAGCGCCCCGCCGCGCCGCCAGTTGCGCCGCCAGTCATGGGCCACGGCCAGCACGATGCCCGCCGCCACAAAATAGGCCATGGTGCCGCGCGTGGAAATGAGCATGCCGGCACCCAGAAAGAACACAAGCGTCTCGCGCCAGAGCTTTGCGCCGTGCAAGGTCTCGCTCCGGGCCAGGCCCGAGAGCACATAGCCCACCATGGCCATGCCCATGTAGTTGAGCGCCTCCTTCTGCAAGAGCGCCCCCTGCGAGAGCATGTAGGTAGACAGCGCCATGAGCAGCATGGCCAGCAGCATGACCTGGCGGCCGCCGCTCTCGAGGCGGCCGGCCAACAGGCGGCACGCCATGAACCCGAACACCACCATCGAGAGCAACGTGAGCATGTAGTTCACCGCCATGGGCCACACCAGGCTCACGCCCAGCAGCTTCCACGTGAGGTAGATCATGGCCGGCAGCCCGTAGTAGTGCACATTGCGCTGGGGCGGCACGCTGCCGTCGTAGTAGTGCAAGGCACACTTATAGTACTTGCCGCCGTCGCTCAAGATGTGGGGAGCATCGAGGGGGCGCCCGGCGTGCACAGTCCACGACCACATGTTGTAGACTGCAAAAGCCATGAGCCCTGCACCCACCACATAGAGCAGCACAAGGCTGCCCGTGGAGCAGTGGCGCGAGCGCGACAACACGGCACGCGGCACGGCATAGCCCACGGCCATGGCTGCAACGATGCGGGCGGCGTCGGGCATGGCGAAGTATCGCCAGGTGAGCACCGCGGCCACGGCAAGCGATAGCAGCTCGAGCAAGAGCAGCCCACGGCGCAGGCGCGGCGAGGGAGTGGCGGTGATTTTTTCCATCAAGTACATAATTTGACACAAAAGTAATGCTTTTATTCGGTATCTTGCCAAAGTTTCATGCAATGTTGATTGCAGTGTGGCCAATATTTCCTATCTTTGCTTAGTCTACTTCACAGGAAATCATGACGAGCGACAAGGAAATGATGCGTATCGATGTGGATGAGGTGTTGCGCAAGCGCATGCCCCGGTACTACCGGCACATTCCAAAGTGGCTGACGGGCTGGCTCAAGCGCACCATTCACCAAGACGAGCTCAACGCCATCTTGCAGCACATGACGGCCCAGCCGGGCGGCGTGGAGGCTGCCGATGCCGCCCTGAGCGACCTGCAAGTCACGGCCACCCTGGTGGGCGGCCACAACGTGCCCAGCCAGGGGCGCTACATCTTTGTGAGCAACCACCCGCTGGGCGGCCTCGACGGGCTGTCGCTCATCTCGGTGCTGGGCCACAAGTACGACGGGCACATACGCTTCCTGGTCAACGACCTGCTCATGGCCGTGAAGCCCCTGCAAGGCATCTTCCTGCCCGTCAACAAGTACGGGCGCCAGAGCCGCCTGGCCGCAGTCGAAATCGAGCGCCAGTACCAGGGCGACAACCAGATGATCACCTTCCCGGCCGGGCTGTGCTCGCGCATGACGGGCAGCGGCGAGATTCACGACCTGGAGTGGCACAAGATGGTGGTGACCCACGCCCTGCACAGCCACCGCGACGTGGTGCCCCTGTACTTCGACGGGCGCAACTCGGGTTTCTTCTACCGGCTGGCGCGCTGGCGCAAGCGGCTGGGCCTCAAGTTCAACTACGAGATGGTGTATCTGCCCGGCGAGATGTTCAAGTGCCGCGGCAGCAACTTCAAGATCTATGTGGGGCAGCCCGTGCCGTGGCAGTCGCTCGATGCCAGGCACCCGGCGCAGGAAGCGCGCCGCCTGTGCAGCATGACCTACGGGCTCAGGCCCGCCAAGGAAAAGGAATAGTAAATGACACATATACATCACAGCAAGATGGTTGAAAAAATTATTGATCCTGTCGACCCAGCCCTCATCGAGCAAGAGCTCACACCCGAGCGCTTCCTGCGCCGCACCAACAAGGCCGACAACGTGATCTATGTTGTCGACGCCAAGTGCGCCCCCCACACGATGCGCGAGATAGGGCGCCTGCGCGAGATTTCGTTCAGGGCCTCGGGCGGCGGCACGGGCAAGGCCTGCGACATCGACGAGTTTGACCTCATGGCTCCGCCGTGCCGGCAGCTGCTGGTGTGGAACCCGCACAAGCGCGAAATCATAGGTGCCTACCGCTTTATCGCCGGCAACGACATCAAGACCAATGCCGACGGCTCGCCCCGCATAGCCATGGGGCACATGTTCAGGTTCTCGCCCGCCTTCATGCGCGACTACCTGCCCGTGACCATAGAGCTGGGCCGATCGTTTGTGCGCCCCGAGTACCAGTCGACCCACGCCGGCGTGAAGGCCATCTTTGCCCTCGACAACCTGTGGGACGGCCTGGGCGCGCTCACCGTGGTGCACCCCGAGATGAAATACCTCATGGGCAAGATGACCATGTATCCCGCCTACCGGCACGACTGCCGCAACCTGCTGCTGGCCTTCCTCAACCTCTACTTCCCCGACCCCGACGTGCTGGTGCGGCCCATCGACCCGCTCGAGACCAATGCCGACGAGCAAGAGCTGGAGTCGTTCTTCGCCGGCAACGACTTCAAAGAGGACTACCGGCGGCTCAACGCCTACATACGCGACCACGGCATCAACATCCCTCCGCTGGTGAATGCCTACATGAGCCTGTCGCCCAAGATGCGCATGTTTGGCACAGCCATCAACCACGAGTTTGGCGAGGTGGAGGAGAGCGGCATCTTCTTCAAAATCGACGAGATTGCCAACCAGAAGAAAAGCCGCCACATCGACACCTACATAAAAGACAGCATGTAGCGTGCGCACAGGCCTGCGACACACTACCCAACAGCTACCGATGAAACTGAGACTCAACACACTCGCACTGCTCGCGGCAGCCATGACCAGCACCCTGGCCACGGCCGCACAAGGAGGCATCGACTATGAGGCTGGCGTGACCGTGAATGCCGGCAGCAGCCACCTGGCCCCCTACTACATCGCCTCCAACCGCGGCGGCACGCTCACCCAGCAATACGGCACGCTGGCATTTGCCAGCGCCGTGCACGAGCTCGACACGGCCCGGCGCGTGTCGTGGGGCTTCGGCGCCGAGGCATGGGCAGGCTACAGCTCGAGTGCCGACTACGACCGCTACAGCGTGGCCGGCGACCTCTTCTACAACAACAGCCAGCACCCGGCCCGCCTGTGGGTGCAGCAACTCTACATCGAGGGCAAGTACCGCTCGGTGAGGGCCACGCTGGGAGCCAAGACGCTCACCTCGCCAGTGGTGAACCCAGCCCTGTCGAGCGGCGACATGGTGATGAGCGGCAACGCGCGCCTGGGCGGCGGCGTCAACGTGGGCTTTGTCGACTTCCAGCCCGTGCCCTTCACCCACGGCTGGCTCCAGCTGTGCGGGCAGGTGGGCTACTGGCGCACGGGCGACAGCCAGTGGCTCAAGCACCACTACAACTACTACAACAACTTCTTGACCACCGGCACGTGGTTCAACTACAAGTATGCCCACTTCCGCACCCGCCCCGACCAGCCCGTGGTGGTGACCTTCGGCATGCAGGCCGCCTACCAGTTTGGCGGCACCCAGGTGAAATATGACCACGGCATCGAGACCGGGCGCGTCAAGATGAAAAGCGACATGAAGGCCATCTTTCGCAGCATGATACCCGGCAGCGGCGGCGGCAACGCGGGCGACACCTTTGTCGAGGGCAACCACGTGGGCTCGTGGGACGTGGCCCTGGAGTGCCGCCTGCCCCGCGAAGCCCGCCTGCGCGCCTACCACGAGCGCCTGTGGGAAGACGGCAGCGGCATCGGCTTCCAGAACGGCTTCGACGGCCTGTGGGGCATCGAGTACCGCGCCGGCCACAGCGGCCCTGTCGAGGGCGTGGTGCTCGAGTGGGTAGAGCTCACCAACCAGAGCGGCCCCATCCACTTCAACCCGGCCGACCACGAGGGCAACCAGCTCACAGGCCAGGCCACCGGCGCCGACAACTACTACAACAACTATGCCTACAACGGCTATGCCAGCCACGGCATGTCGATAGGGTCGCCCTTTGTGAAGGCACCCCTCTACAACACCAACGGCTACATGGGCTATCTCGACACCCAGATGCGCGGTCTGCACTTGGGCATCGCGGGCACCGTGGCGCCAGGCATTGGCTACCGTGCCCTGGCCAGCTACCGCCGCGCTTGGGGCACGCCCTTCCTGCCTCGCGTCGAGGGAGCCGGCTGCACCTCGCTGCTGGTCGAGACCGTGATCGTGCCCGCATGGATGCGCCAGCTCACCCTCAAGGCACAGTTTGCCTGCGACCTGGGCAAGCTCTACGGCGACAACGCCGGCGCCCTGGTATCGATCACCTATCACGGCAACCTAAACTTCAAGAAACGATGAAAGCATTACTCCATACACTACTGTGCACCCTCGTGGTGCTCGCTGCCGGGTGGGCAACCCAGTCGTGCACCCACAACGGCGGCGACGTGAGCCCCTGGTGGGGCACTTGGCACGTGGAGAGCGTCGAGGCCCAGGGCAAGCCAGTGACCACTATCGCAGGCGACTTCTTCTTCCAGTTCCAGGGCGAAGTGGTGCGCTTGAGCTGGCGCAACGACCGCTACGACAGCGCCGAGAGCTACGGCAACTGGAGCGAGGGCCAGGGCACCATCACCATGCGCTTTGTCAACCCCGACGCGCAGCCGCTCGCCCTGCCAGGCCTGGGCGCGACCACCACTTTCACCATCGAGCACAAGAGCCACCAGCGCATCGTGCTCTCGACAGTGGCCCAGGGCGCGAGCTACCGCTACACGCTCAAGAAAGTGGTATAGTGTTGCTTTTTTCGCCCCAAAGTCGTAACTTTGCACACCGCAACAATATTGGAAACAATTCACAACTAAACGTTTATCATTCAATCGATGGATAATAAAATCAACTTTGTAAAAGAACTTGAATGGCGTGGCATGATCAACAACATCATGCCAGGCACCGACGAACAACTCAACCGCGAGATGACATCGGCCTACGTGGGCATCGACCCCACGGCCGACTCACTGCATATAGGCCACCTGGTGGGCATCATGATGCTCAAGCACTTCCAGCGCGCCGGCCACCGGCCCATCGCCCTCATAGGCGGCGCCACCGGCATGATAGGCGACCCCTCGATGAAGTCGCAAGAGCGCGTGCTCATCGACGAGCCCACCCTGCGCCACAACCAGGAGTGCATACGCCGCCAGCTGGCCAAGTTTCTCGACTTCGACAGCGACGCCCCCAACCACGCCATCCTGGTCAACAACTACGACTGGATGAAAAACTACAGCTTCCTGCAGTTCATACGCGACATTGGCAAGCACATCACCGTCAACTACATGATGGCCAAGGACTCGGTCAAGAAGCGCCTGGCCGCCAACGCCGACCACGGCATGTCGTTCACCGAGTTCTCCTACCAGCTGTTGCAGGGCTACGACTTCCTGCACCTGTACCGCGCCGAGGGCTGCAAGCTGCAGATGGGCGGCAGCGACCAGTGGGGCAACATCACCACCGGCACCGAGCTCATACGCCGCATGGACGGCGGCGAGGCCTATGCCATCACCTGCCCCCTGATCACCAAGGCCGACGGCACCAAGTTTGGCAAGACCGAGGGCGGCAACGTGTGGCTCGACCCCAAGCGCACCTCGCCCTACAAGTTCTACCAGTTCTGGGTGAACGTGAGCGACGCCGATGCTGCCAAGTATATCAAAATCTTCACCGACCTCACCCAAGACGACATCGCCGCCCTCGAGCAGCAACAGGCCGCCGACCCCGGCCAGCGCCCCCTGCAGAAGCGCCTGGCCAAGGAAATCACCACCATGGTGCACAGCGCCCAGGACTACGAGACCGCAGTCGAGGCCTCGCAAATCCTCTTCAGCAACAAGGCCAACGACATCCTGCACAAGATCGACGAGGCCACGCTGCTCAGCGTCTTCGAGGGCGTGCCGCAGTTTGAGGTGAGTCGCGACCGCCTCTCGGCCGGCATCCCCGCCATCCAGCTGCTCACCGACGAGGCCGCCGTCTTCTCCAGCAAGGGCGAAATGCGCAAGATGACACAGGGCGGCGGCGTGAGCATCAACAAGGAGAAACTCACCGACCCCAACGCCACTATCGACGCCAGCCACCTGCTCAACGGCAAGTACATCCTGGCCCAGCGCGGCAAGAAAAACTACTACCTGCTCATCGCCAAGTAGCCACAGCCGCCAGCGTGCTGCCAGGCGGCAGCACGACAGCCCGCCACAACACACAGCGAGGGAGTGCCCCACCCACGGGAGCCTCCCTCGCTTTTGATTTCACACCCCGCTGCCACGGGAGTCTCGCGTCACGTGCCACCATTAGTCCCCTGGCATTTTGTGGGTGAAGAATGGGCGGGCTGGCGGCGGGGCATGGCTTGGCACGCGACCCTTGCGCGGTGGCCCGCACGGCGGCAGGGGCGTGTTTACATCTATTAATAGTCGCGATGGGAGAAAGTCGGGTTTTTATTTGTAATTTTGCCCAAAAACAAGGATAACATGAAGCGTATTCTCACAACGATTGTCATCGCCCTGGCCTTCAGCATCATGTCGCTGGCCCAGGGCTATGCCCAGGCCTACTTCCCGGTGCGCCTGCACGACTTTGGGTACATCAAGGAGGAGAAGGGTCCTGTGTCCTACACCTTCGAGCTCGAGAACAAGGGCACCAAGCCGCTCATCATCGTGCAGGTCACGGCCTCGTGCGGCTGCACGCGGCCCGAGTACTCGACGCGGCCCATCAAGCCTGGCAAGAAAGGCAAGATCCAGGTCACCTACAGCCCCTACGGGCGGCCGGGAGCCTTTGAAAAAATCATAAAAGTGAAGACCAACGGCCGCGAGAAGCGCACCCTGCTTGTGATCTCGGGCACTGTGATACCACGAGGCAAGAAATGAAACGAAGCATCGAGCTACACGAGTTGCTGCGCTGCACTGTGGCAGTGCTGGCGCTGGCGCTGTGGCTGCCGGCCGCATGGGGGCAGGGCGTGCCCACGTGGGTAGAGCAGGTGCACGACTTCGGCACCTTCAAGGAGGAGCTCAACACCGTGACCTGCACCATGCGCGTGGTGAACACGGGCGACTCGGCCATGGTCATCACCCGCGTGCAGCCCAACTGCGGCTGCACTGTGGCCCAATACAGCCACGAGGTGATGCAGCCTGGCGACACTGGCAGCGTCACGCTCACCTACAACGCCCGCCACATTCCAGGCCAGTTTGAGAAGAAGGTGCTGGTCTACACCAGCGGGCGGCCGCGCAAGACGGTGCTCACCATCAAGGGCAAGGTCATAGGCACGCCCGAGACCGTGAGCGACACCTACCCCTTTGCCGTGGGGCCGCTGCGCCTGAGCACGGGCAACTTGCCGCTGGGCGAGATCTACAAGGGCAAGGCCACCGATGCCTACATAAGCGGCTACAACACCGCCCCCGACACCATGCTCGTGAGCCTGGGCCGCGACATGCCTGCCACCATCTCGGCCCACGCCGTGCCCGACACCGTCGAGCCTGGCGGCCTCTTTATCATCTCGGTCTACTACCGCACGGCCCAAGCCAGGCTGTGGGGGCTCAACATCGACACGCTGAGCGTGCTGGCCACACCGCTGCACGCCACGTCGACAGCCACGAGCGGCGCTGCCAAGGTGAGCGTGATGTGCAACGTGAAAGAGGACTTCTCGCGCCTGGGCGACAAGCAGCGGCGCCAGGCCCCCGTAGTGGAGCTCTCGGCCACCAAGGTCGACTTTGGCGACGTGGCGGCAGGCACGGGTGCGGTCGAGCGCACGTTGCAGGTCAAGAACACCGGCCGCCACGCGCTCAAGCTGCGGCGGCTCTTTGTGCCCGGCGGCGAGGGCATCACGGCCACTTGCGACCAGGCCGAGATCAAGCGGGGGCGCACGGCCACCGTCACCTTGCGCCTCGACCCCAGCCGGCGCCGCGGCACGGTGGTGAACACGAGCCTCAACGTCATCACCAACGACCCCTACACCCCGCAGTCGCTGGTGCGGCTCGTGGGCATCGTGCACTGAAACGGGTGCAAGCACAATCACAAGCAAAAAGAAACCTCTTAACTACATCAACAATCGAAATGAGCACAACAAAAATCATCAAGCACACCGACGAGAATCCACAGGTCGAACACCCCGAGAACGAGGCCTGCTACAGCGGCCTGCAAGTGAACGCAGGCATCGAGCAGCCACCCGTGATCAACCCCTACCTGAAACACCGCAAGCACAGGCCGCAGCTCACGGCCGCCGACTATGTCGAGGGCCTGCGCAAGGGCGACACCACCATTCTGGGGCAGGCAGTGACCCTGGTCGAGAGCCTGCTGCCCGAGAAGCAAGCCGTGGCCCAGGAAGTGATCGAAAAGTGCCTGCCCTATGCGGGCAAGAGCCGCCGCATAGGCATCACCGGCGTGCCCGGCGCCGGCAAGAGCACCTCGATCGACGTCTTCGGCACCTACCTGCTCGACCGCAACCCCGCCGACAAGCTGGCCGTGCTGGCCATCGACCCCAGCAGCGAGCGCTCCAAGGGCTCGATACTGGGCGACAAGACCCGCATGGAGAAACTCTCGATACATCCCCGCGCCTTCATTCGCCCTTCGCCATCGGCCGGCTCGCTGGGCGGCGTGGCACGCAAGACCCGCGAGACGATAGTGCTGTGCGAGGCCGCCGGCTACAACCACATCTTTGTCGAGACCGTGGGCGTGGGCCAGAGCGAGACCGCCGTGCACTCGATGGTCGACTTCTTCCTGCTCATTCAGATTGCCGGCGCCGGCGACGAGCTGCAAGGCATCAAGCGCGGCATCATGGAGATGGCCGACGCCATCGCCATCAACAAGGCCGACGGCGACAACGTGGACCGCGCCAAGATTCAGGCCGCCGAGTTCCAGAATGCCCTCCACCTCTATCCCCTGCCTCCCAGCGGCGTCGAGCCCAAGGTCACGACCTACTCGGGCTACTACAACCTCAACATCGACACGCTGTGGCACATCATCGACGACTACTTCCAGGCTGTGGACCGCAACGGCTACTTCCAGGAGCGCCGCCGCCAGCAAGAGAAGTACTGGATGTATGAGACCATCAACGAGCAACTCAAAAGCAACTTCTACAACGACCCCGAAATCGACGACCTGCTGCGCATCAAGCAGCGCATGGTGCTCGACAACAAGCAGTCGTCGTTTGTGGCCGCTGGCGACATATTGAAATTTTATTTCGACAAACTAAAAAAAACAGATTGATTATGAACCGACTGATGCATATCGTGGCACTGCTGGCAGTGATACTGCTGTGTGCCAATTGCTCGACAACCCGCAAGCTCGAGGCCGACGCCGTGCCCATGGGCTATACCGAACTCCAGAACTACTATGTGAGCAACACCGTCTCGGTCAAGCAGCCTTATCGCCACGTGTTCACCACCGAAGAGGAATTTAGCCGCTACTTCGGCGAGGCGGCCACCATGAGCCCCAACGGGCAAGCCACCGTCGTGAACTGGGGCACCCAGTATGTGCTGGCCGTGATCAACCCGTCGACCGACCGCGCCACGCGCATGTATCCAGTGAGCGTGCTGCAAAACGGCGACGCCATCATCTTCAACTACAAGGTAGAGAAGGGCGAGAAGCAGTCCTACACCATCACCCCCTATGTGGCCGTGGTGCTCGACAAGCCCGTGAGCCAGCAGCAATACACCTTCTACTACAACGAGAAGTGAGCCTGGCATTAACCTATATATATACACACACCAAAAAAGCAACAACACCACTATGGACGACGACAAGAAATATTGCTACAAGTATCCACGTCCCGCAGTCACGACCGACTGCGTGCTGCTCTCGCCCGACGGCGGACAGATGCAAGTGCTGCTCGTTGAGCGCGGCCACGAGCCCTACAAGGGCTGCTGGGCACTGCCTGGCGGCTTTATCAACATCGACGAGGACGCCCCTGCCGCCTGCCGCCGCGAGCTCAAGGAGGAGACGGGCATCGCCGCGGGCCAGCTCATGCAGCTGGGCGCCTACACCAAGCCCGACCGCGACCCGCGCGGCCGCGTGATATCGATCGTGTTTCTGGCCTACGTCGACAAGCGCGTCGAGCCCCAGGCCGGCGACGACGCCAGCAAGGCCCGCTGGTTCAAGCTCACCGAGCTGCCCGAGTTGGCCTTCGACCATGCCCAGATACTGCGCGACGTGGCCGCAATGCTATAGCGCCACGCCGCACAGGGGGAGGGTAAGGGACAAAAAAATATTGCGCTCACCCGCCGCTATTGGGCAAAACCATGTGGCTCCACAGCACAGTGCGGCGGGGGTGCCGCCCCCTTCCTCTACTTGGCCGTGAGTGTGACCAGCGGCACGAGCATTTCCTCCATCGAGATGCCGCCGTGCTGGAAGGTGTCGGTGTAATACTGCACGTAGTAGTTGTAGTTGTTGGGATAGGCAAAAAAGTCGCGGTTAGACGCAAAAATGTAGGTCGACGACACGTTGAGCAGCGGCAGCCCGTAGCGCTTGGGCTGTTTTATTTCATACACCTGCTTGGGGTTGTAGCTCAGGTTCTTGCCCACCTTGTAGCGCAGGTTGGTGTTGGTGTTCTTGTCGCCCACCACCTTGATGGCATTTTCCACGCGCACGGTGCCGTGGTCGGTTGTGAGCACCACCTTCCACCCCTTGCGGGCGATGAGCTTGAAAATCTCGAGGGCATAGCTGTTGCGAAACCACGTCTCGGTGAGACGGCGGTAGGCCTCGTCGTCGTTGGCCAGCTCGCGTATCATCTTGCTCTCGGTGCGGGCGTGCGACAAGATGTCGACAAAGTTGAACACCAGCACATTCAGGTCGTAGTTGTCGAGCTGGGAAAAATTCTGCACCAGGTGCTCGCCGGCAGCCGTGTCGTTCATCTTGTTGTAGGAGAACTTGAAGCGGCGTCGGTAGCGGTCGAAAAACGTCTGTATGAGCGGCGCCTCGTTCAGGTTCTTGCCCTCGTCCTCATCCTCGTCGACCCACAGGTCGGGAAACATGCGCTCGATGTCGATAGGCATCAGGCCCGAGAAAATGGCGTTGCGGGCATATTGCGTGGCCGTGGGCAGGATGGTGGTGTAGAGCGCCTCGCTCTCCACGTTGAAGTAGTCGCTCAGCAGGGGGCTTATCGTCTTCCACTGGTCGAGGCGGAAGTTGTCGATCACTACAAAGCACACCTTCTCCTGGTTGTCGAGCAGGGGCAGCAGTTGCGTCTTGAATATCTCGTGGCTCATGAGCGGGTGCGTGTCGGTAGTGACCCATTTCTCATAGTTGCGACGCACAAACTTGGCCCAGGCGCTGTTGGCCTCCACCTTCTGGGCATGCAGCAAGTCGACCATGCCCGTGTCGGCATTGGAGAGCGACAGCTCCCAGCGCACGAGCGTGCTGTACACCTCATACCAGTCGTCGATCGTGGCCGCCATGTTGATCATCTGGCTTATGCGCATGAACTCCTGCTGGTAGTCGCTCTGCACCTTCTCGGCCACCAGGTCGCTGCTGTGCAGGTTCTTCTTTATCGACAGCAATATCTGCATGGGGTTGACCGGCTTTATCAAGTAGTCGGCAATCTCGCTGCCTATGGCCTGGTTCATGATGTTCTCCTCCTCGCTCTTGGTGATCATGATCACCGGCACGTTGGGCTGTGCAATCTTTATCTGCTGCAAGGCCTCCAGGCCGCTTATGCCCGGCATGTTCTCGTCGAGAATGATCAAGTCGAAGTTTTGCGACTGCAGCAAGTCGAGCGCATCGCGGCCGTTGGTCACCGTGGTCACCTCGTAGCCCTTGTTGTTGAGAAACAAAATGTGTGGTTTCAGCAAGTCGATCTCGTCGTCGGCCCACAATATCTGTTCTTTGCTCATAGTCTTTCTGTGCTCTTTGATTTGTTTTACACCTCAGGCGGCCCTGCTGGCGCATCGGCCCGCCCGCCTGCAAAGTTAACCCATAATTCCTCCCCCTGCAATACCCCCGCACGCCCAGCCACAGCGAAAAAATGGCGTGGCATGTGCGGCAGGGCTGGCGGGGGCTGGCGGCCTTAGCCCTTGTGGTGCGCCTGGCGAAGATAATCGGAAGGCGAGATGCCCGTGACGCGCTTGAAAGCCAAGGCAAAATTAGACCGCGACCCGAAGCCCACATCGTTGGCAATAGCCGCAATGGTGAGGTGGCCATAGTGCTCCTGGTCACCAAGCCGCCTGCAGGCCTCGGCCACACGCGCCTCATTGAGAAGCTGCTTGAAGTTCTTGCGATACCGCTCGTTGATGACATGCGACACATATTTGTCGTTCGACTCCACAAGTGTGGCCAGTTGATGCAGAGAGAAGTCTTGCGCACAGAAGATTTCAGGGTTGTTGATCGTCTGGTCTATGTGCTCCAGCAGCGAACTCTTCAGGTCCTCGCTGAGCCCCGCCGCGCGATTGAGGCCCGATTGCGCGGCGGTCGCAATTGCGCTCTTGTGCTCCAGCAGCTCCACATTTTTCTCATAGAGTTTTCTCACATAGGCCTTCTGCTTGCGCAGCCCGCGTATGTTCACCACCAGCGCCACGGCAATGACAATGATGAAAGCCAGCAACACCAGCACGGCCATCACCATCTGGTGGTGCCGGGCATTGCTCTCGGCAAGCTGGGTGTTCACCCTTGAAAGCTCGTGTACGAAAACCGAGCGCTCCATGCGGTCGGCATTGCTCCTTGTGAGCAGACTGTCTTTTGATTTCAAATACAGGTAGTCGTAGTGAGTGGCCAAGGCCGTCTCCCCACGTTCGCGATACAGGTCCGACTTGTGTTGCAAAACCTTGTTGTGGGTGGCGGCGTCGGCATATTGCGAGGCATATTCCTCAAGTCGGTCAAGGATGTGCATTGCCTCGTCCCATTGCTTTGTCTTGTGATAGACTTCATATATATTCCAGAGCGCCAGCACCCTGCAGTTCATTGTCACCGACTTCACGGCGTCGGCATCGCGCAGTTGCTGCCTGAACGTGGCCAAAGCTTCCCGGTATGCCCCCCTGTTGTAGGCCAACGTGCCCCGATAGTCGTCATAAACAAACTTCGACAGCGGGTCGTGTCTCAGAGCGGGAATGCTTAGGAACCGCCGGAGATCATCCTGTATCTTGCCTGCTGAACCCGCTTCGGAAAACGATGTAAACAGATTGAGGAAACTTGCGCTTGCCACATCCCATTGCTTCTGCCTCACGGCTTCGTCAAAGGCCAGGCGGCAGTATTTCTGTATTTGATTCTCGCTGTCGCCTATGCCCAGCAGCTCGCTGCGGCTGGAATATATGCCAGCCAGGTTCACATAGGCATAGGCGAGATTGTCGTCGATGCGGTATTTCTTGCTTACCGCCACCGCCTGCGAGAGATAGTCGTAGGCGTGTTCAAAGTCAAGATAGTAGCACCCGTAGAGATAGCCCAAATTGTTTAGGGCAAGTGCATAGCACCGCATTTCGGCCTTGCTGCCCGTTTTTTTTCTATACCTGTTGGCTATGATGGTGTAGCACACCAATGCCGAATCGGGCTTGTGCCGCACATCGAGATAGTGCTTGCCCAAGTTCAAAAGGCGCTCGGTGGGCATGACGTTGTATTTCTTAAACTCCCTTGTGCCGAAGGCGGCCCCTGCCGCATAGCCACGCGTCGCAACAAGAAATAGCAATGACAATATATATATTATGGTGTGTCGCATGAGTAGCAATCTTTGAATACACTCGTAAAGTTACTAAAAAAGTTACTAAAATATTTCATGCCGATTTCCTTTTTTTTCGACCCCGACGAGGAGGACAACGTTTCTTTTATGTTCTGTTTCCTTGAAATTAGACACGCCCAAGAGGTTGAAAAGGAAGCCACTGCCCATAAATTTCCTAAATTTGCGACGAACCAACAAAACCATTAATATTATGAACAAAATTTTTCTGACCGGGCTTATTCTACTTTTGACAAGCCTCAACATCACATCAGCTCCTGTCACACCCGGCAGGGCCAAGGACATTGCAGCGCAGTTCCTCATCAAGGCTGCAAAGGCCAAGGGACACAACGTAGCTCCAGCCCCCGCGACGCTCTCGCTTGCCTACACAGGCATGGACGCCAATGGCCAGGCCACGCTCTACGCATTCAACCGCCGACCCAACGAGGGATTTGTGGTCATTGCCGCCGACGACCGGGCACCCGAGGTGCTCGGATATGCCGACCAGGGAACCTACGACACCGCCAGCATGCCAGCCAACATGAAATGGTGGCTCGGCCAGATGGAAGCGCAGATGGCTTACCTTATCACGCACCCCAACATGACCATGACCAAACCCCGCCACGCAGCAACGGTGGTGAAACCCCTGCTCGGGGAGATTGCTTGGGACCAGACGTCGCCCTACAACCTCTTATGCCCCTATATCTCCTACTATGACAAAGACGAGGAGGAAAACGTGAGCGGACGCGCCCCCACAGGCTGCGTGGCCACAGCCCTGGCACAGGTGATGTACTACTGGAAGTATCCTGCCGCATCCACGGGCAGCATTTCCTATACCACGGCCACGGCCAAAAAAAAGGTCAGTGCCGACTTGAACACGACCTACGACTGGAGCGTGATGACCCCGAAATGCAACAAGTATAGCGACGATACCACCAAAAACGCCATTGCAAAGCTCATGTTCAACGTCGGGGCTGCTCTCAAGAGCGACTATTTGCCCAATGGCACCGGGGCCTTCGATGTGGATGTGGTCCCCACCATCACAAAATATTTTGGCTACGACAAGGGAGCTCGTTATGTCCCGCGCGACTACACTCCTGCTGCCGACTACGAGCAGATGCTCATCGACGAGATTGAAGCCGGCCGACCCGTGCCCTACGGCGGTGTGACCAAGAAGCAAGAAGGCCACTTCTTTGTGCTCGATGGCATTGATGCCGACGGCCTCTACCACATCAACTGGGGATGGGGCGGCATGGACAACGGCTACTTCCTGATCTCCTCGCTCCACCCTGATGAACAAGGCACTGGCGGCAGCGCGTCGAGCGATGCCTTCAAGTATCACCAGCTCTTCATCGCCGGCATGCAGCCCGATCATGGCGGAACGGCCGAGACGGTGTGGCAGCTGAGCTACGACAAAGTGGGCGATATCTCCGGCACCTTCAACCGCAACAAAGCAGTGAAAACCACTGTCTACGGACTAACGAATATCTCATCCACCTCTGACACCCTATTCTGCAAGCTCTACTGGACACTCATGACGCCCGACAGTGCCGTCGTATGGCAGTCGCCCATAATGTCAGACACTCTGGGCCTCTATGACGGGTATAGCAAAATCACGCACAAGATCTCCATCCCCGACAGCATCAAGGCTGGAGCCTATCTGCTGGTGCCCTCCTACACCATCGCCAACGACAACTACAGCAAGATGCACTTCATGCACGTGCTCGCTGGTGCCAACAACTGCTACCGACTGACCCTGACCGACAAAGACATGACATGGCAGACCGCAGGCAGCCCGAAGGTCTCGGTCGAGGCTATCACTCCCGACACCCTCGTCGCCGGACAGACCAATCACATCTCGGTCACTTTCAACAACCAGGGCGGTGACTACGTGGGCGACTTGCACTTACAGCTCTATGTGAACGGGAAACGCAGGGTCTATCCCACTCAAACCACCGAGGACCGCATCGTGGCCATTCCCGGGAATGCCATCACCACCATAACCTTCGACGAGCCGCTCAAAAACAACCTTGTCAACGACAACGACTACGTGATAAGGTTCATCGGGGAAAGTGCCGAAGAAGATGAAGACGGGTTCAAGTCCGACATCGAACTGGCTGTAGCCCACATCGCCGTGAAAGGTGTAGAGAAACCTGCCGTGTTGTATATTGAAAATGAGCTTGAGCTCCTCAACGACTCCAACGGTGTCGTCCCCTTCAACAATATTGTCGTGCAAACAACCATCAGCAACGAGGGAAATGATTTCAACGGCCCGCTCACGGCAGTCTTCTACGACGAGGACGAATGGGATGAAACCGAGCGAATCAACACCCCCTCCATCACCATTCCATCGGGCAGCACGGGCACCAAGTTCACTTTTACTTTTGCAATGGAGAAGGCTGTACAGGGCCACAACTACAGTTTATCGCTCTACAACCCGCAATTGGAGGAGTCTTTGTTGCCAAGCTACAGAAACGAGGTGACCTTTGTGGCCGGAGCACCCATCGCTACAGGTGTGGCACAGCCCGTGGCCGACGACATGGTAAGCTTCGACGGCAGCCAGATAAGTTGCCAGGCACTGCACATCAGCCTCTACAACATCGTTGGCCAGCTCGTAGCATCGGTCAATGGGTCAACACTGTCGACTGCAGGCCTGCCTCAGGGCAACTACATCTTGCGCGCCAAGACGGCCCAGGGCATTGTGACAAAGAAAATAATCATCCGCTAATCTAAATATCAATTCTATTTTTCATCATGAAAGCAAAAAACATGTTTGTTGCTATCAGTCTGGCCGCCATGCTGCTTAGCGGCATGGCGGGCATGGCGGGCACGTTCGAGGCCTCACACTACTCGGCAGTCCTTCAGGGCTCGTGCATCTACGCCAAGTCATGGGACAGCGACGAGGGCTACACCCCCATGGGTATCTACCAGATGAGCGAGAGCGACACGTTTGCAGTGGTTCCGTTCCTAATCACCAAGAAAGTGATGTACAGCAACGGCGGCGGTGCCTTTGTGGGCGACGACTTCTACTGCGTGTGGAAACAAGAAGACCCAAGTTCGGGATACACCGTAACCCAGGTCATAAAGTGGAACTTGAAAACGGGCGAACGCGAAAACCTCGGTGTATGCGACAACAATCTCGCAGCCACAACGGCAGGCACTGCCATCGACCCGCAGTCGGGCAAGGTGTACGGCATCTTCTGGAACTCGTCCCAAAAAAGTGCTCGAGAACTCGGCATCGTTGACTATTCCAACAAGAAACGTACCACTATAGCCACCATCGGCAAGGCGCTCTATGCATTGTGCATCGACAAGACCGGGCAGATGTATGCCATCGATGGCGACGGCAACCTTGTGAAGATAGACAAGTCCAACGGCGAAATCGCTGTTGTAGGCCCAACGGGCATCAAGCCCAAATACATGCAGGCAGCCGTGGTCGACACCTACACCAACAAGATGTATTGGAACGCCATCACATCAAAGGATGCCTGGATTTGCGCTGTCGACCTGTCGACGGGTGCCGCGACCAAGCTGGCTCACCTGAGCGACCAAAACGAATTCTCGGCCATGCGCGTCCTCCCGCCGGCAGCAGCCGACAAGGCTCCCGCTCCTGTCACCAGCCTGAAGGCCAACTTTGTCGAGGCCAATACCACTGGCACTGTATCCTTCACAATGCCCACCGAGGCTTTCGACGGCACTCCGCTTGCCGGCACACTCGCCTACCAGATATCCAATGCCGACGAGAAGCTGCTTGAGGGCACTGCCTCGCCCGGACAACAGGTGAGCGACCAGGTCACGACTGCCCAGGGCATGCAAACCATCACCGTGGTGGCAGTCAACAACCAGGGCATCAGCCCGAAGCAAAGTGTCGAGAAATATGTGGGCTACGACACGCCCACTGCCCCCACCGGCGTCGCGCTCACAATCGACGAGACGGGCCAAGCCTCACTCTCGTGGCAGGCTCCTGCCCAGGGCGTGCATGGTGGATACATCGATGGCCAGCACCTCACCTACAACGTCGCTCGCCAGCCCGACGGAGAAACCATGGCAACAGGATTGACGGCTACGCAATGGACCACAACGCTCGGCCAGGGCTATGCCAATGCCTACAAGTATAGCGTCACAGCCAGCAATCACGGTCTTGAGAGTGAAGCAGCAGTCTCCAACCTCGCCGTATATGGCAGCGGTCTGGAAATTCCGTGGAGCTGCACCTTCGACGACGCATCTTCGCTCGACCTCTTTACCATCATCGATGCCAACGGCGACGACCACACGTGGAGATGGACAAAGTATCACGAGGGTGCCGCCTACTACATTTATAGCAAAACCAATGCCGCCGACGACTGGCTCATCTCGCCACCCCTGGCCTTGAAGGCCAACAAGGACTATATTGTGAAATTTGACAACGAGGTGCTGAAATCCATATACCCTGAAAAGATGGAGCTGCGTTACGGCCAAGGACTCGACACCGCCGACTATAAGGTGGTGATGCCGGTCACAACGTTCACCAACGCAGAATACAACACCAACGCCTTTACTATCGTTCCAGAACAAGACGGCGACTACCGGCTGGCTTTCCACATCGTGAGCGATGCCAACCAGGGCTCGATGTCGATCGACAGCCTCCAGGTAGACTATGCCCCCGTATCGGGCGTCAAGACAGTGACCGCCTGCGATAGCGAAAACGACAATCTCACCTTCGATCTGTGCGGGCGTCAAGTCGACGGCAACAATTTGCAGTCGGGCATCTACATCCGCAATGGCAAGAAGGTGATCATCGTCAAGTAAACACGTTTGCGATTCCACCTTACTGGCCTGTTTTTAGCATCAGCACATCATCGCAGATTCTGGAAAAAATAGATATATAGCACACCACAAGCCAACGAGGTGCACTATCGAGTAGGAGGTAAACACTAATCATAGGGTGTTTATCTCCTATTTTCGTGTTTACCGACCTCTCACACCACCGTACGTGCCGTTCGGCATACGGCGGTTCTTAACGCGGGTGCTTTTTTCTCGTAATATTCCGTAAGCGTGGGATAGTGCGCTCGTTTCAAGTTCTCATTGGATATAGCACGTGTAAGTATGGGGCTATGGACGGTGCGCCAATAGCCTTTTCGGGTATTTGCCCACTGCCATGCCTGCCATTTGGCGATGCCACATCTTTGTAGGTTCTTGAAGCGTGTCCGCACTCGTTTCCAGCCTTTCCATATACACATGCGTATGCGACTACGCAACCATTCATCGGTTTCCCTTAGAAAGCACTTCTACGAGTTCGTCTCCAACTATCCCAATCAAAGTAGGCGCTCCCTCATACCTTTCGCTTTCCGAGCTATTCTTCCGAGGGCAGCTTTCTGTTGTTTTCGGCTTTTCTCCTTTCATCGGGTAAATAAAGTTTTGCTCGTGTGGTTAAGTTTTGCCCTTCGTCTCCGCCCACGAGCTTTAAGGCGTTGACTACTATGGCATCTGCTGACTTCTGTGGGTTCGTTGTTACTGCTTGCCTTGCGGCTCGCCCCACAGACCTCCCCGATTAAGAACATAATCTTTCAGTCTTATACTCCCTTGATTTACTCGCGTCAGTCCGGATAGCTATCGGGCTTTGGTTTGTTTAGCAACCTTACCCCTGACTTTGAGCCTTGTATCAAGTTTCTGTGCGTGGAGCCAGACTTTTGTCCTTAGCTTCCTTCCGATTCTCCTCGCGGTCAACACCGTTGCTTCGGACTATGCGCTTCCCGCTATCGGGGCACGCTCGGGACTTGCACCCATTAGATTATGCCCATGTCGGGCGAACCAAACGAATTGTCCTCCTAAGTCGGGCAATTTTACAGATAATAATTTTAATTTGTCTAAATAGTAGCAATATATGCCAATTATTCATTTTTCTGATTGATTATCAAGATAAAACATTATATTTGTAGCATTAAATGTTTTGGAATAATGGCAAAGAACAATATAGACTTATCTGTAGTCCTTCATGATAATAGTGACTATAAGGACTGGCTTGTAGAATTGAAAGAAAGATTCTACAGCCATCGCCTCAAAGCATCGTGTGCCACCAATGGCTACTTGTTGGACTTCTATTGGAAGTTGGGACGAGACATTGAAGCTAAGCAATATACTAATACTTATGGCTCTGGATTTTACAAAAATCTCAGTCAGGACTTGAAGAACGAAATGCCAGGGGTGAAGGGATTCTCACCTATAAACTTGCGCTATATGAGTAAGTTTTTCAAACTCTATGCTCCTCTATATAGAAATATTCCGCAGACTGCGGAACTTTTCTCTGATTCGTTGTCAGACTCAAATGTTCCGCAAGTTGCGGAACAATTTGAAAAACGTCAACAGCCTGTTGATGATTTCAATTTGCTTTTTCTTATTCCTTGGGACCACCATCGTCGTATCATAGATAAGTGCAAGGGCAATATGGATAAGGCTTTGTTCTTTGTAAGAAAGACTTGGGAGAACAATTGGGGGCGTGACGTTCTGCTCAACTGGCTTGACACAGACCTTTATGAGCGTGACGGCAAGGCTATCACCAACTTCCAGGCTACGCTTCCTGCTGTACAAAGCAACTTGGCACAACAGATAACCAAAGACCCTTATCAGTTGGACTTTCTTAACTTAAGGGAGAAATATGACGAGCATGACATTGAGGAAGAATTGGTGAACAATGTAACACGTTTTCTTTTGGAACTCGGAAAGGGATTCTCTTATATGGGCAGACAATTCCGCTTGGAGGTAGGACAACAGGAATTCTTCCCAGACTTGCTGTTTTACAATGCCCACCTCCATGCCTATGTGGTCATTGAGCTAAAAGCCCAGTCGTTCCATCCATCATTCCTGGGGCAACTAAGTTTCTATGTGTCAGCCGTCAACCATCAGTTCAAGACCGATATAGACAATCCTACCATTGGTTTGCTCATCTGTAAGGACAAGGACAACGTAGTGGCTAAATATGCCTTGGAGTCATACAAGGAACCAATGGGTATATCAGAATATCAACTGTCAAAGCTCTTCCCGAAAGACTTCAAATCTTCCATGCCGACTATTGAGGAATTGGAAAAGGGTTTGAAAGATAATCGAGAATAACGAGCCAAGATGCTTAATATGAATAAAGAAGAAATAAAACAAGAACAAAATAAAGGGCTGATAGCTCGCATATTAGGAGGAACACCCACTATTTTACAGAAGGTGTTCTTTATACTTATGGCATTTAATATTAATTCTTAGGTTGTTATTTTCAATTAGTACAATCAGTGCTCCGAAAATAGACAATACCGAATTTTGCACTAATGAGGATTTGGTTGGCCATTGGACTTTGAATGGTGGAGAAAGACAGATCAATTATCCTGAGATTGAATTTTTCAATGATAGTACGGTGGAATTGTACTCACGAGCTGATACCCTATACAGATATACCTATTGTTTGCAAAATGATTCCTTATATCTCAATGACATAAATGGAAGACAATACGTAAATAAAATCAATAAAGTCGATGACGAAACCATTATGTTTGAGGGTATCGCAGATATTAAAGGCATACAGATTTATATCAAAAAACAATGAGCAGCTAATGCAAAATAAATGGAGCAAACACCTTCTTGGTTCTGCCGAAAAACCATGGTTAACCTTTGTGCAGTATAGCATTCTACATTCTGACAAATTAACAATTATACGCGCCCTAACACTCAATACCCCAGCCCGCGTGTGAGGGCGGAGTGAAATTTTTTTTTGCGGTATCGGTTTTTAATCGCTACCTTTGGAAGCGTGCGCGACCGAGCCGCGCTCACCCTATATGACAAAAACAAAAAACCCTTTTTTATTCACCATCAACTCACAAAAATGAACAAAAAGCTATTACTACTGTCACTCACTGTGGCGGCTTGCACCCTCCAGGCAAGCGCCATCGGCACAAGCGGCAGGGCTGGCAGGGCTGCTGCCGGCGACGACGACATCATCAACCCGCCCTACACGCTCAACCTGAAAAGCGAGACCGAGCGGGCACGCTACACCATCATCGATGCCAACGGCGACGGCAACACCTGGGTGGGCTACAGCTTTGCCTTCCGCTGCTACACGCAGGGCGAGCTGCCTGCCGACGACTGGCTCGTCTCGCCAGGCATCGCGCTCACCCAGGGCAGCACCTACACCATCACCTTCAAGGGGCACAACCGGCAAAGCGACAAGCCCGAAGTCTACACCCTGCTCGCGGGCAGCAAGCCCGAGGCAGCCGCGCTGACCGACACGGTGGCCCCCACCGTCACCTTTACCGCCGTCGAGACCGAGGAGTACACCACAACCTATCGCGCGCCGTCGACGGGCGTGTACTACTTTGGCTTCCACTGCACGTCGCCCGCGGCCAGCGCCTCGGCCTACCTGGAAGCCTGGTCGATAAGCGCCCCTGCCGGCAAGGCCAGCCCCGACTCGGTGACCGCCCTGCAAGTCACAGCCGGCGCCCGTGGCCAGATGAGCGCCACCATCGCCTTCACCACACCCGTAAAGAATGCCGACGGCTCGGCACTGACCCAAATCGCCACTGCCACAGTCACCAACCTCACCACCGGCAACACGGTGGCCACCCTCACCGCCCCACAGGCCGGCAAGCCGCTTTCGGTCACCGACCAGGCCCCTGTGAACGGCAACAACAAGTATCGCGTGGTGTGCGCCTCGGCCGAGGGCGAGGGCATCCCCGCCGAGGCATCGGCCTATGTGGGCATCGACACGCCTCTGCCCGTGGGCCGCGGCAACTGGACGCAACAGGGCACGAAGGCCGTGCTCACGTGGCCTGCCGTGTCGACCACGGGGGTGCACGGCGGCTATGTGAACCCCGACGAGGTGACCTACAAAATCGCCATGATGTCGCCCGAGCCCCAGGTGATCGCCACTGGCGTGAAAGGCACCACCTATACCGACGCCACGCTGGCGACGCTCCAGGGGCAAACGTTCCTGTACTATGCCGTGTATCCCGTGAGCAAGGCTGGCACCGGAGGCGGGTCGCCCACCTTCAGCGGCACCTTCGGCACGCCGTTTGCCACCCCGGCAACCGAGTCGTTTGCCGGCGCCCAGCTCACCCACTCGCCCTGGTATGTGGTCGACTATGCCGGCGACGAAAACTCGTCGTGGGACATCGTGGCACAGAGCACCTCGCCCGCCATGCAGCCGCAAGACAGCGATGGCGGCATGGCCGTGATGCACACCGCCGACGACGGCGACCACATGCTCACCTCGCCCATGTTTGCCCTGGGCTCGGCTGTGAGCCAGCTCAAGTTCTACGTCAACAACTACGCCTTCGACAACCGCCTGCGCGTGTTCATCTCCGACGACCGCGGCCACTCGTGGACGCAGGTCCACGAGGTGGGCATGACCGGAAAGGCGTGGGAGGAGCGCACCGTCGACCTGGCCGACTATGCCGGCAAGACGGTCAACATAGGCTTCCGTGGCGAGGTGCTGGCCTACAACAACCCCATCATGCTCGACAACATAAGCATCGCCACCACCCAGTCGGGCATCACCGCGACCACGACAGCGCCCCAGCTGCGGCTCGACGGCCGCACACTCACAGCGCCCGCGCAGCAGCACCGGCTCACGGTCTACAGCACGAGCGGGCACACTGTGGCCACAGTCGCCCCTGGCCAGCCCGTCGACGTGACGCTGGCCCCCGGCATCTACCTCGTGCGCACCGGCGCCGTCACCACCAAGCTCGCCGTGCGATAACCCCCACCCCCGCCCACATGGCAGCCATGTAGCGAAATCGCTTGGCGGCGGTGGCCTTACGCTTCAAAAAAAAGTGGCATGTGTGCCACTTTTTTTTCTATATTTGCATTTATGAATGCCGCAGGTCGGCCTCTCAAGTGAGAGACACCTATGGTCTTTCCCCACTTTTCTAAACAACCAATATTTCACATGAGTTTTACTGAATTACGCAAGAAGATATTCAACGGGAAGAATCCTAAGTTTGTGTACTACGCCGAGGCCTATGCCAAGCTGCACCTGCCGCGCTTCGTGCTGCGCCCGCGGGTAGAGGATCTCGACCGTGAGCTGGCGCGCCGCCCCGATCGCGACCACATCGTCGACCGGGTGAACTACTACTGCAAGGCCAGTGCCTACCCCGGCACGAGCCACCAGCAGTGGCTGGCGCAGTCGACCGAGCTGTGCCGGCAGCCGCTCACCCACCAGAAGGTGTACTACCTCGACTCGATGTGGCTGGCGCGCTTCTTCGATCCACACTTGCGGTGGCACCTCGAGGAGGGCGATGTCGACTATGTGCCGCAGGTGCCGAGCATCGTCAAGAGCCGGCCCATCGCGGGCGACAACAGCCGCTCGACGATACTCAAACTCGACCTGGTGCGGCATTTCATCTTTGTCAACGACCACACGGCATGGCGCGACAAGCAAGACCGCGTGGTCTTCAGGGGCAAGGTGAGCGGCAAGGCGCCGCGCATTGCGTTCTTGCAACGCTGGGCGCAATCGCCTCGCGTCGACGCCGGCTCAGTCGACCGGGAGCAATCGCAGTATTCACGACCTAAGCTCACGCTGCGCGACCACCTGCGGTTTCGCTACATCATGGCCATCGAGGGCAACGACGTGGCCTCCAACTTGAAGTGGGTGATGTCGTCCAACTCGATTGCCGTGATGCCGCGGCCCACGTGTGAAACGTGGTTTATGGAGGGCAGGCTCAAGCCCGACTATCACTACATCGAGGTGAAGCCCGACTTTTCCGACCTCGAGCAACGCCTCGACTACTACTCGTCGCACCCCGACCAGGCCCAGGCCATCATCGCCCATGCCCACGAGTGGGTGGCACAATTCCGCAACGCGCGCCGCGAGCGCCTCATCGCCCTGCTGGTGCTGCGCAAGTACTTCGACGCAGTGGCCCAGCTGTGATCTATACACACCCCCTGTGATGCAGCCATGGCAGTGCACGTCCCCAATGAGATGGGTGTGCACTGCCATGAGATGTGATCGAGTGCGCGTGGGGGGCAGCCCTCAGCGCTCGCGGGCCTTGCGGCGCTCCTCGGCAGCCTTCTTGCGGGCCTTGGCTTCCTCCTGTTTCTTCTTTTGGTAGGCCTTGCGCTCGGCCTCGCGTTGCTTCTGGCGCTCCTTGCGCTCGCGGGCTTTCTGCTTCTGGGCTTCTTGCTTGGCCTTGATTTGGGCTTTGCGCTCTTGCTCCTTCTGCTTGCGGGCCTCTTCCTTTTGCTTCTGAGCTTGCTTCAAGGCTTCCTCCTTCTGCTTGCGCGCATTTTTTTCGGCCTCCTCGCGGGCTTTTTGTTCGGCTTTGGCCGTCTTCTCGCGGGCCTTAGCCTCGCGCTCGGCCTGCCGCTGGCGCTCTTTCTCGGCGGCTTTCTGCTCACGTTCCTGCTGTTTCACCTCATCGCTCTTCTGCTTCAACAGGCGGCGGGTGTCGTCCTGCGGCTCGGCAGCCTTCTTGTTCAGGGCTGGCTCGGCCTCGGGGCGGGTTGTGGTGGCTGGCTGCTGCATGTCGACTGCCGTGTCTACGACTGCCGTGTCTACGCCCTCGATGTGCGGTTGCTGCGTCTCGATCTCGCGGTGCGGGTATTGATATTGCTCCTCGATCACCGAGTCGGGCACGGTGCCGTCGTCGATCACCAGGTCGGGATTGTCGGGGATCACGGTGGGCAGCTTCGACTTGGCAATAGAGTCGGCACGGTGCTTCTGCTCCAGTCGCTCACGCTCGATGCGGGCCTTGCGCTCGGCCTCCTGGCGGGCTTTCTCGGCCTTGGCACGGCGGGCAGCCTCTTTCTTCGAGAGCTTCTCGGGCTTGGCCGGGGCAACCTTGGCGGGACGCACGCTCTTGACAGGCTGGGCAGGCTCGAGTGCCGGCTTGCCGGCAGCAGCAGCTGCAGTGGCAATCGAGTCGTCGTCGACAGCGGTTGCGGGTATGCGGTCGGCCTGCTTCTTGTCGTTCTGCTCCTCAAGATACTGGAAGTAGTCGGCAAACGTGCGGCCCTCGTTGACGAGCAGGTTGAAGTTGTCCTCGCTGATGAGCACCTGGTGCACCTCGCGGGGCAGCTGCAAGCCCTTGTCGGCCTCGAGCGTGCTGCGGTATTGCAGCAGCTCCTGATAGTTGGCAAATCCCTTGACCACGAGCAGGCCCATGCTGCCGAAGGTCATCGGCTCCAGGTCGTAGTCCTTGATTTTGTAGGTCTTGAAATTGTGGCGTGCCACCTCATAGAGCAGCTGGTTGCTGCTCACCGAGTCGTTGTCGAAGGCCAGCACAAAGAGCTGAGCCTTGCCGCGAGTCTCTGTCAAGGGCTTGAAGGCGGCCTTCTCGCCAGCCTTGCCGGTGCTGTCGTTGCCCAGCTTGAACGACGACCAGTCCATGCCGCGCATGTTGCCGCCTCCCGCGCCGGCGAGCTTGCGGCCGGCGTTGAGCTCCTTGAGCATGCCCGATGCCGTGGGGGTGATGTCGGTCTCGGGATAGCGCTCGAGCAGCTCCTTGAGCGTTGACTTGAATTTCTCGCTGTTGCGCTGGGTCACATAGGCAAGGGCGTCGATAAACATGAACTTGGGCATGAGCTTGGAGAGCGGGTACTTGCGCATCATCTCGGCATAGGCCTCATGCACGGCGGCATTGTTGTTGCTCAAGTAGTTGCGATAGGCCTCGGCATACATTTGCTCCTGCACCTTGCCCATGTTTTTCAAGTTGTCGATATAGTTGGGGTCCTCGAGCGCCATGCCGTATTTTGAGTCCTTGAAGTCGCTCAAGATGAGCTGCCGGTAGGTCTCGGCCTGTGCGGTCATGTTCTGCCGCATGTAGAGCAAATACAGGTTGTAGTACACATCGAGGCGGTAAGTGTTGTCGGGGTAGCGGTCGAGCAGCTGCTTGAACTCGTAGGCCGAGGCGTCGTAGTCTTCAAGCTTGTCCTTGAGGATGAGGCCCATGTTGTAGAGGCCCTCTTGAATCACATCGTTGGCCGTTGCCACCTGCTCGGGGGTGCTGGGTATCTGCTTGAGGTAGTATTCCTCGTAGTGGGGGTCCTCCTCGCGCTTGAGCTTCTCCTTGTCGACCTTGGCAGTGTCGCCCGGGGCGCCGCCCTGGGTGGTGTCGGCCGAGGCGGCGGTGTTCTCCTCGTTGTCGCCCTCGAGCGAGAAGGTGTTCTTGTTGCGGCGGCGCCAGTTGTCCTCGAGCTTGCGGTTGCCCCATTGCTGCTGGAAGGTGGTCTTGCCCTGGTTTTTGGCAGCCGTGTTGTAGAAGTACCACGACTTGTCGGTGTTGAGGGTGTATTGCGTGGGAGCTGCCGAGGCACCCTTGTTAGTACTGGTGCGGCCGGCTGCGTTCTGCTGGGCCAGATATTCCTCGCGCTTGGCGTTTTCGGCCTCTTCCTTTTCCTTTTTCTTGAGCTCGTCGATGATTTTCTTTATCACCTTTTTCTGGTCGGCCAGGGGCAGCTTCGACAGCTTGAGCAGCGAGTCCTGCAGGGTCACGTTGCCCGAGTACACCGAGAGCTCGTCGAGCACGTCGCTGCGCTTCTTGATTTCCTTGTAGTTGGGATACTCCTCGTTGATTTGCGACACGGCCTCGCTGTAGCAGGGCTGGGCCAGGTCATACTTGCGCTGGGCAAAGTAGATGCCGCCCAGCCTGAGCTGGCTTATGGCCTTGTCGATGCCGTTGCGCGTGCTCTTCTTGGCCGCCGTCACATAGTTTTCTACGGCCCGGGCCGTGTCGCCGCGCGAGAGATAGAGGTTGCCTATGGCATAGTATATCTGGTCGAGATACTCCTTGTTGCGGTCGTAGCGGGTCATGGCCTTGAGCGACTTCACCTCGCTCTTGATGTCCTTGCCCTGGAACACGGCACTCTGCTTGATGCGCGCATTGAACTTAGTGCGGTAGGTCGAGCCCATGCTGCTGCCGGCCCGCTTGTAGGCCTGGTAGGCCAGCTGGTTTTGCCCCGTCTCCTCATAGAGCTGCCCCAGCAGGAAGTTGAGCCTCACCTTCTGCCCGCCGTGCTGCCCGTGCAGTGCAGCGCTCAGGTGGGGAATGGCCTGGGCATATTTCTTGTCTTGGATGTAGTAGTCGGCAAAGGCCAGGTTGGCCAGCGCCAGCAGCCGCTTGTCGTCAATCTTGTCGATGTGCACGTGGGCAAGCACGTTGTCGGCCTCGGTGGTCCAGCCCATGGCGCAGTAGCTCAAGGCCTCCCACAGGTTGCACTCGAGCTGCAGCTCGGGCTTCCAGGTGAAGTGGCGGGCGATGTAGTGAAAGGTGGCACTGCTGCTCAAGAAGTCGCCCTTCATGTACTCGGCCTTGGCCAGCATGTACCAGGCGTTGTGCAGAAACGGGTTGTACTCGTCGCGCTTCATCCACTCCTTGTACTTGGGGTCGTTCTGCTTGCCGGCTTTCTTCTTGGGCTTCTTCTTGATGGAGTGCAGCGAGATGGCTTTCTCCATCTTCTGGATTGTGCGGTCAAACGAGCCGCTGGGCTGCGGCGACTTGGGGTGCTGGTAGGCTTCGGCCGGGTGAATGAACAGGCGCTGCGAGTAGTCGTCCTGGTAGTTGTTCTCCAGCAGTTTTATCTGCTCGTTGTAGTTGGTCATGCCGTTGTAGTACACGTTGTAGCGCGTGTTGAACGCTTGCCAAAAGCGCGAGCCGGCCGTGTTTTTCTTGGCGCTGCACGCGCTCAGCAACACGGCCGCAACGGCCAGCCACAGTATGTAAGCCCTCGTTTTCCTCATGAAGATATCATTTTATTAACGTCGCGCCTGTGCATTTTATTGCCTGCCCACTTGAGGCAGCGCGCCACGGCATAGGTGGCGATGAGCACCACCACTATCGTGGCCGACACCGGGGCGCCCACCCAGCAGCCCACGGTCAGCCCCAGCACAGCGCCCGCCACGCTCACTACCACCGCCCAACCCATGATGGGCAGCAGCCGGCGGGCCCACAGCTCGGCCGTGATGGGAGGCAGGGTGAGCAACGACATGAGCAGCATGATGCCTATGAGCCTGATGGTGAGCACCACACACACACTCACAAGCACGGTCATCAGCAGGTTGACGGCGGCCACTGGCAGACCCTGGGTGCGTGCAAAGTCGCTGTCGAAGGCACATGCCACAATGGGCCTGAAAAACAAGGCCATGCACGCAACGAGCACCACGAGATACAGGGCAAAGGCTATCAGGTCGGGGGTGTCGATGGTGAGCACGTTGCCGAAGAGGAAGCTCGTGAGCTCGGGCACATAGCCGGGAGTGACAAAGATGAAAATGGTGCCCAAGGCCATGCCCAGGGCCCACACCACGCCTATGGCCGAGTCCTCGCGCACGTGCCCGCTGCGCGTGAGCCACTCAACGCCCATGGCAGCGGCCACGGCAAAGGCGCCTGCTGCCACCACTGGATTGAGGCCGGCATAGAAGCCCAGCCCCAAGCCGCCAAAGCTGGCATGGGTGATGCCGCCGGTGATAAACACCATGCGCCGACTCACCACATAGGTGCCTATGATGGCCGAGGCTATGCTCACGAGCAACAGGCCCGCCAGGGCGTGCTGAAAAAATGTGTAACTCAGTATCTCCACTTGTCAATTGCTGGTTTTGGCATCGTTGTAAAGGGCGATAAACTCGTCGCGTATCGAGGTGGGCAGCACAATGCCGCGCTTGGTCACGCTTTGCTCCCAGCCCAGCATGTCGGCGGGCTTGAGCGTGTAGAGCACATCTCTGAACTGCTCGATCTCGGCCTCGGTGTAGTCGCGGGCGCCGCGGCCCTTGAAGGCATCGAGTTCCTCGTCGTCGTAGTACACGATCTCGTTGCTCACTGCACACTGCATGATGGCCTCGCTGGGGCACAGGTCGTGCAGGGCACAGGTGGTGTCGGCACAGGTGGGCGTCGCCGCCGGCTGGCCGCCGCCAGGCTCGGCTGCCTGCCCGGGGTGCTTCTTGCGGCTGCGCAAGTCGAGCAGGTAGAGCACCACGCCCACCGCCACCATCAGGCAAAATATGTAAAATGCTGGTATCATCGTTATGCTTGTTCTATTTTAAATCCTGCTTGGCGCAGGTGTTGCCAGAATTGCGGATAAGACTTGCTCACGACCTGGGCATCGTCGATGACCAGGCCAGGAAACTTCACGGCCGCTATGGCCATAGCCATCGCCATGCGGTGATCGCAGTAGGTGGCAATGTGCGGCACGGGGGCGGCGGGCAGGGTCGTGCTGCCGTCCCAGCACAGGGCCTCGTCGCCCTCGGCGTGCACCACATAGCCCAGCTTGCCCAGTTCGGTCTGCAAGGCAGCCAGCCGGTCGGTCTCCTTGATGCGCAAGGTGGCGAGCCCCGCGAGGCGGTAGGGGCGGCCCAGCAGGCACAGCGTCACGGCCAGGGTCTGGGCCAGGTCGGGCACGTCGGCCAGGTCGACAGTCACAGGCCCGTCGGGCACCACAGCAGCCGTACCCAGGTCGAGATAGCTGCCGCACCAGTTGCCCGTCACGCCCAAGTCCCACATGAGCCGGGCGATGCGGCTGTCGCCCTGGCAGCTGTTGGCTTCCAGGCCCTTGAGGCTGATGCGCGACCCCGGCAGCACGGCCTGCAAGCCATACCAGTAGCTGGCCGCGCTCCAGTCGGCCTCGATGCTGTAGTCGCGAGGCTGGTAGCTGCCGGCCGGCACCGTAATCACGTTGCCCTCGACACGCGAAGCGATGCCGAATTGCTTCATCAGGCCCAAGGTCATGTCGATGTAGGGGCGCGAGGCAATGTCGCCCTCCACCGTGAGCTCGATGCCGCCTATTGCGGGGGCAATGAGCAGCAAGGCGGTGACGTATTGCGAACTCACATTGCCCGCCATCCTCACTCGGCCGCCATGCAGCTTCCTGCCCTCGATGCGCAACGGGGCACAGCCCTGCTGGCCGGCATAGTCGATGCTCGCGCCCAGCTGCCGCAAGGCGTCGACGAGCACCCCTATGGGCCGGTGGCGCATGCGCTCGCTGCCGTCGATGGTCACATCGCGGCCCTCGCAGGTAGCCAGGTAGGCCGTGAGAAACCGCATGGCCGTGCCCGCAGCGCCCACGTCGACCACTCGGGCATCGGGGCTGGCCAGTGCGCGCTGCACGGCCGCAGTGTCGTCGCACTGGGCCAAACCGTGCACCTTGCAACGGCCGCCGCACAGCGCATCGATGATGAGCACGCGGTTGCTCATGCTCTTGGACGCGGGCAAGTCGATCTCGCACGCGATGCGCGACGGTGCAGTGAGTTGAATATTCATGTGCCTCTCTATTTTGCGTTTTATCCACAAAGTTAGCAACATTTTCACGATTATCAGTCATTGCGACTCCCATTTTGCATCACAATGGGCCGCCGGCACGCAACAGGCAAAAAAAAGGTCACCGTCGCAATGGCGGTGACCCCACGAAAGGATATAATTATCTTGTTTTATTATTCTGTCGCTCTTTAGAGTTGAGGACCGGCAGCAACAAGTGCCTTGCCAGCCTCGTTGTCCTCGTATTTCACGAAGTTCTTGATGAAGCGTGCAGCCAGGTCCTTGGCCTTCTCGTCCCACTGCTTGGCATCGGCATAGGTGTCGCGTGGATCCAGGATGTGGGTGTCGACGCCCTCGAGCTTGGTAGGAACAACGAAGTTGAAGTAAGGAATGGTCTTGGTGGGAGCTGCATCGATCGAGTGGTCGAGAATGGCGTCGATGATGCCGCGAGTGTCGCGTATAGAGATACGCTTGCCCGTTCCGTTCCAGCCAGTGTTCACCAGGTAAGCCTTGGCACCGCTCTTCTTCATGTGCTCAACCAGCAGCTCGGCATACTTGGTGGGGTGCAGCTCGAGGAAGGCCTGGCCGAAGCAAGCCGAGAAGGTGGGAGTGGGCTCGGTGATACCGCGCTCGGTACCTGCCAGCTTAGCAGTGAAACCGCTCAGGAAGTAGTACTTGGTCTGCTCAGGATTCAGAATCGACACAGGGGGCAGCACGCCGAAGGCATCGGCGCTCAGGAAAATCACCTGCTTGGCTGCAGGACCCTGAGAGAACGGACGCTGTATGTTCTTGATGTGGTAGATAGGATAGCTCACGCGAGTGTTCTCGGTCACGCTCTTGTCGGCAAAGTCGATCTTGCCGTTCTTGTCGACGGTCACATTCTCGAGCAGAGCGTCGCGAGTGATAGCGCCGTAGATGTCGGGCTCAGCTTCCTTGTCGAGGTTGATCACCTTGGCATAGCAGCCGCCCTCGAGGTTGAACACGCCCTCGTCGTCCCATCCGTGCTCGTCGTCGCCTATGAGCTTACGCTTGGGGTCGGTCGACAGTGTGGTCTTGCCCGTGCCCGACAGGCCGAAGAAGATGGCCGTGTTCTCACCGTTCATGTCGGTGTTGGCCGAGCAGTGCATCGAAGCAATGCCCTTGAGAGGCAAGAAGTAGTTCTGCATCGAGAACATACCCTTCTTCATCTCGCCGCCATACCAGGTGTTGATGATCACCTGCTCTTTGGTCGTCACGTTGAACACAACTGCAGTCTCGCTGTGAAGTCCCAGCTCCTTCCAGTTGGTCACCTTGCCCTTAGAAGCGTTGTAGACAATGAAGTCGGGCTCCTGGTCAAACTCCTCCTCGTTTTGAGGACGGATAAACATGTTGGTCACAAAGTGAGCCTGCCATGCCACTTCCATGATGAAACGCACTTTCATGCGCGTGTCCTTGTGCGTGCCGCAGAAACCGTCAACCACATAGAGCTTCTTGTTGCTCAGCTCCTTCTTGGCGATCTCCTTCACAGCAGCCCAAGTCTCCTTGCTGGCACGGTGGTTGTCGTTGTGATAGCCCTCGCTGTCCCACCACACGGTGTTGTGAGAGTTCTCGTCGTCTACAATGAATTTATCTTTAGGTGAACGGCCGGTGAACTCACCAGTCATCACATTGATAGCGCCCAGTTCAGTTTCCTGACCTTTGTCATAGCCAGTCAAGCCTGGCTTAGTCTCCTCGTTAAACAGTACCTCATAAGTAGGGTTGTACAGAACCTCGGTAGTGCCCGTGATTCCGTATTTCTCTAAAACTGACTTGTCAAACTTTGCCATTTTTAATTGAAATTTAAGTTGTTAGATGTGTATGTTATTTACTAATTTTCTTTCTCGTCTATAATTTCGACTGCAAAATTACTCAATTATTTTTCCTTGCAACAATTTAATAAGGAAAAAATTCCATAATGTGCCAATATTATATTTTT